>JBDTWV010000167.1:0-5976 GCA_040006495.1 Dokdonella sp. | reverse complement strand
GCAAGTGACTATCTCGGCATTGACCAGGGCCCGATCCTCGCGATGATCGAGAATTACCGCGACGACTTCGTGTGGAAGGTCATGCGCAAGAACCCGTATATCCGGCGCGGCCTGGAACGCGCCGGCTTCGAGGGCGGCTGGCTTGAGCAACCCGTCGATGCGATGCCTAAGACCACGGCTGCCGCGCGGTGAATGCGAGCGCACCATTGGCTCTGCTTTTCCGGTCGCTCCGTTGGCGGCAGGCAATGGGATTGAACGTGGCCGCCGCGTCCGCCTCTCGCTGGCAGGTTCAAGCACTGCTTTTCGCCAGCACTTTCGTCGCCGCCCTGCTCACTCTCGGCTGTGCGAAATCGACCCCCGGCGTCACCACGATCACGTTCTGGACAATCGGTCACGAAGGCGAAGTCGTGCAGCCGCTGCTGCGTGAGTTCGAGCGCGATCATCCAGCCATTCGCGTCGCCCTTCAGCAATGGCCATCGACCGCCGCGCACGAGAAACTGCTGACTGCATTCGCCGGCAACGCATTGCCGGACGTCAGCCAGCTCGGCAACACCTGGATTCCGGAGTTCGCCACGATCGGTGCGTTGGAGCAGTTGCAGCCGTATGTCGAGGCGGCAGCCAGCATGCCCATCAACGATTACTTTTCGGGTATCTGGGACAGTAACGTCATCGAAGGCCATCTGTTTGGCGTGCCCTGGTACGTTGATACGCGGCTGCTGTTCTACCGCAAGGACCTGCTCGCCCGCGCCGGTTTCGCTGAACCACCACGCGACTGGACGCAATGGCAACGCCAGCTCACGGCGGTGAAGGCGCACGCCGGGCCGAAAGCGTATGCGATCCTGCTGCCGCTCAATGAAGCCGAGCCACTGCTCAATCTCGCGATCCAGGAACCCGATCCACTGCTCAAGGACGACGACACACGGGGCAACTTCGAGAGCGCCGGCTTCCGCCACGCGTTCGATTTCTACATCAGCATGTTTCGCAACGACTGGGCGCCGCCGCTAAGCGATACCCAGATATCCAACGTCTGGGATGAATTCGCCGCGGGCTTCTATACGTTCTACATCAGCGGCCCGTGGAACGTCACCGAGTTCAGCAACCGCCTGCCGCCACGGCTTGCGCACGACTGGGGCACTGCACCACTGCCAGGACCCAACGGTCCGGGCGCCGCGATCGGTGGCGGCAGCAGCTTGGTGATGTTCAAGACCTCACAGCACAAACGCGAGGTCTGGCAACTGATCGAATTTCTCTCGCAGCCGAAAAGCCAGCTGCGCTTCCACGCGCTCAGCGGTGACCTGCCGCCGCGTCGCAGCGCGTGGGGCGATCCCACGCTTGCCAACGACCCCTATGCGAAGGCATTTCGCGACCAGCTCGAACGAGTCAAGAGCGCACCGAAGGTGCCCGAATGGGAACGCATAACGCAAGAGATCCGCCTGACCACCGAGCGCGTCGTGCGTGGCGGAGAACAGATTGATATAGCGCTGCGCGACCTCGATGCGCGTACCGATGCGATTCTCGCAAAACGGCGCTGGATGCTGGCCAATCGGAGCACGCCATGAGCCGACCGCGCGTATCGTTGCAGGAAATGAGAATGCCGCACTACCAACACACCCATCTCCACCCAAGCCTCCCCTTTACGGAGAGGGTTAAAGACGAGCGCGCTTCAAGGCCCTCCCGTTCAAGGGGAGGCTTGGGTGGTGAGGGTGCTCACGCTCGAGACTGTACGCCGTGACCGAACGCCGCGCCGCCTGGCTGCTCGTGGCCCCCGCACTGCTGGTGATCGGTGGCTTCTTCCTCGTTCCGGTGCTGGCTGCGTTCGTACTGAGCCTGACCGACTTCGACCTGTACGCGCTGGCCGATTTGCACAACCTGCGCTTCGTCGGTCTCGGCAACTACGTCGACATCCTGCACACGCCGTTGTTCTGGAAGTCGCTGGTCAACACGCTGTACTTCGTCATCGTCGGCGTGCCGCTGTCGATCGCGCTCTCCCTCGCGACGGCCTTGTTGCTTGACTCGAAACTCGCGCGTTTCAAGGGCTTTTTCCGCACCGCGCTATTCGCTCCGGTAGTCACCACGGTCGTCGCGGTCGCGGTGATCTGGCGCTACCTGCTGCACACGCGCTATGGCCTGATCAATTACGTGCTCGGATTGATCGGCATCGCGCCGGTCGACTGGCTTGGTGATCCGCACTGGTCGATGCCCTCGATCATCGTGTTCGCGGTGTGGAAGAACTTCGGCTACAACATGGTCATCCTGCTCGCCGCGCTGCAATCGGTACCCGGCGAACTCTACGAAGCGGCGCGCATAGATGGCGCATCGTGGACACAACAACTGCGCCATATCACCCTGCCGATGCTGCGCCCCGCCCTGTTGCTGGTGTCGATCATCACGGTGTCTGGCTACTTCCAGCTGTTCGCCGAACCGTATGTGATGACCCAGGGCGATCCGCTGCAGAGCACGGTCAGCGTGTTGTATTTCATGTACGACGAAGGCTTCAAATGGTGGAGCCTCGGCCGCGCGTCGGCAATCGCATTCCTGTTGTTCGTGCTGATCCTCGGCGTGACCAGCGTGCTGCTGCGCATCGGCCGGCGCGGAGACGCCTCATGAGTTCGCGCTGGGCCAGCGCAGCGGTCAATGGCTTGCTGATCGCAGCGGCCACGATCGCGCTGTTTCCGCTGCTGTGGATGCTGTCGGTGTCGTTCATGCAACCGGGCGCAGCGAGCACCTATCCGCCACCACTGCTGCCGGCGCACGCGACGCTCGCAAACTACCGCGAACTGTTCGAGCGCGCCGGCATGGGGCGGTATCTGCTCAACAGCCTGCTGATCGCCAGTGTGGTAACGCTCGGCTCACTGCTGTTCAACCTCGGCGCGGGTTACGCCTTCGCGAAATTGCGCTTCACGGGACGCGAGCGCGTATTCCAGACCCTGCTTGGCGCGCTGGTGATACCCGGTCAAGTCGCGCTGATTCCGCTGTTTCTGATCATGAAAGGCCTCGGTCTCGTCAACACTTACGGTGGCGTAATCGTGCCTGCTCTGGCCAGCGTGTTCGGCATTTTCCTGGTGCGCCAGTACGCGCGTACGATTCCAACCGAGCTCCTCGAAGCCGCACGCATCGACGGCGCGAGCGAAGCGCGTATTTTCACAACGATCATTCTGCCGCTGTTGAAACCGATCATCGTGACGCTTGCGATCTTCACCTTCCTGGCCAGCTGGAACGATTTCATGTGGCCGTTGATTGTGCTCAGCGACCAGGCGTGGCAGACCGCGCCGGTCGCGTTGGCGGGTCTTTCACGCGAACACGTGCAGGACAACGAGCTGATGATGGCCGGTTCCGTCGTCACCACACTGCCGGTCCTGATTCTGTTCCTCGCACTGCAACGCCACTACATCCAAGGCTTGATGCTCGGCAGTGTCAAAGGCTGATCGCGACGGACCATCCGCCGCGCAATCGTCTTATCCCAGTCGCGCTTGCAGCGCTCCTACACGGGCACAACTCGCTATCTCGAGGAGCGGAGCAGCCGCGGCCGATGTCTCGTGGGCACATTGCGCAGTCATGGACACCAATACACCTGCAATGGCGCGCCTGCCATGTCGATCGCAACCCGGATTGGCATCTCGCGCGCATCGCCAGCCGCGAGCGCGCGCTCGAAGGTGGCGCGCTTCTCGTCGCCGCGGATCAGCAAAATGCGCTGCTGCGCCTGAGCGAGTCCAGCCGGGGTGAGGCTGATCCGCTGCGGCCAGATACCCGCGACCGCACAACCAGTCGCATCTATCGCTGCGTACGGTTCGGTCGATGCCAATGCAGCCGCAAGATTCACCGCGCCCGGAAACAGCGACGCGGTGTGGCCATCGTCACCCATGCCGAGGACCGTGATCGACACACTTGCATCCTTGCATGCATCATCGCCGCGCAACCAACCGGCATTGCTGGCGCGCACCGCGTGGTCGAGCGATTCGCCCACCCGATGCAGGGGCTGGAATCGTGCGGCACCCGCACGTTCGCGCATCAGCGTTTCGCGAACCAGCCGCTCGTTGCTGCCGTCGGCGCCGGGATCGACATCGCGCTCGTCGACGAGCGATACGACGACGCGCGACCAATCCAGTGTCTGTGTCGCGAGCGCCGCATAGACCGGTGCAGGCGTGGTTCCGCCCGACAGCAATAACCAGGTTGAAGAGCGCGCATCGAGTCCAGCCTGCAACGCAGTCCGAACGCCGTGAACCGCAGCTTCGATCCACGCGCTTTCATCGGCGCAGGCATGCCAATCGATGCGCCGCGCGCGCGTGGATGGTTCGCTATTTCCTGATGCAGTCATGGTCAAGTCTCCGTATCGATTGCACGATCAGCGCGGACGGCGCGGACGGCGCGGGCCGGGTGCAGACTGGCGACCTTGCGCTGAATCGACCTCGTCGATCCAGCCTGCGCCGGACTCCGGAAATGCGTCCGCATATGGCACGTAGGGTTTGATGTCGAGGATCGGCGTGCCATCAAGAAGGTCGACTCCGCGCACCCGCAAGCAGCGTTCCTCGACCGCAAGCAGTTCGACCGCAGACAGCCCGATCGCGTTCGGTCGATGCGGTGAACGTGTCGCAAGTACGCTGCGCTTGGGACCACCACGCGGCGGTTTGACCTGCGCCTTCCAGCCCTCACTGCGATGGAAGACGAACATCAGCCAGATGCGCTGGAATCCGGCAAGGTCGCTAAACGCGACTGCGGGAAAATCCGCAGCGAATTCGATGGTCGCATCGGCGGCACTCCCGGTTTGGGTGCCTTCGACCACCGTTGATTGATGCGGCGCGTCGATGCGCCGCGCGTAAGGCGAACGCACGAATGCGATCGGCTGGAAAGTGAACGTGTCGGGTGCGTTGTGCATGATCACTCCCCCTCCGCCTCCAGCATGCCACCGTTGCTCGCGATGATTTGCGCATACCACCGCGCGCTCGCCTTGAACGTGCGCTCCTGCGTCGCGAAGTCGACGTGGATCAATCCGAAGCGTTTCGAAAACCCGTGCGCCCATTCCAGGTTGTCGAGCAGCGACCACGCCATGTAGCCGCGCACGTCGCAGCCCTGCGCAATCGCGTGGTGCAGCGCGCGCAAGTGCTGTTTCAGGTAATCCACACGCAGCGGATCGTCGAGCGTGGCGCCTTCGACCGTTGCCGGATCGGCAAAGGCAGACCCATTCTCGGTAATGAAAACCGGCGGATTGTCGTAGCGATCGCGGAGCCAGATCAGCGTGTCGGTGAGCCCCTGAGGAAAGACTTCCCAATCTGTCTCGCTGTGGAGTGCGTCCTGACGCACCGCGGCGGCCTTGAGCAGCGGCGCGTGCTCGTCGTGTCGGGTGACGCTGCGCGTGTAGTAGTTGACGCCCAGAAAATCGATCGGTTGGCTGATCAGTTTGAGATCCGCCTCCGGCCATTCCTGCCAAGAGGCGCCGAAAATCTCGCGCAATTCGTCCGGATAACGGCCCAGAAAGACCGGGTCGAGGTATTGGCGGTTCATGTACGCATCCGCTCGCCGCGCAGCCGCGTGGTCCTCGGCGCGCTCGCTGGCCGGGTATTTCGGTTCCAGATTGACGACTATCCCGACCGCATGCCGGCCCTCGGCTCGGTACGCCTGCACCGCCATGCCATGCGCGCGCAGCAGGTTATGCGACGCGACCGGCACCTCGGCGGCATTGCGATGGCCGGGCGCATGCGTACCGTTGAGATAGCCGCAATCGGTAACGACCCAGGGCTCGTTGAGCGTGGCCCACTTTTTCACGCGGCCATCCAGCGCGCGATACAGCACGCTCGCGTAGTCGGCGAACCAATGCGCGATATCCGGATTCAACCAGCCGCCGCGATCGTCGAGTGCGGCCGGCAGGTCCCAGTGATATAACGTGGCCAGCGGCTCGATGCCGTTTTCGAGCAGGGTGTCGACGAGGCGCTCGTAGAAATCGAGGCCGGCGCGATTCACCTTGCCGCGACCTTCCGGCAG
>JBDTWV010000166.1:0-5986 GCA_040006495.1 Dokdonella sp. | reverse complement strand
AGCCCGGACGGCCGCGGCCCCAGGGGCTGTCCCAGCCTGGAAGATCCGGTGTCGACGGTTTCCACAGCACGAAATCGGCCGGGTTGCGCTTGTAGGGGGCAACTTCGACGCGCGCGCCGGCGATCATGTCTTCCGTCGAGCGACCCGAGAGCTGGCCATAGTCGGCGTAACTGTCGACGTTGAACAGCACGTGGTTCTCCGCGGCATAGGCATGACCGCTGGAGATCAGGCGTTCGCACATCGCGATGATCTGCGCGATGTGGTCGGTCGCGTGCGGGACCACGTCCGGAACGTCGGCACCGATGCGCGCCATGTCCTCGTGATAGGCCGCGGCGTAGCGATCGGTGATCGTTGTGATCGGCACGCCGGCGGCGCTCGCGGCCGCGTTGATCTTGTCGTCCACATCAGTGATGTTGCGGACGTAGACCACATTCGGATAGAGGCGCCTCAGCAGCCGCGCGAGCAACCCGAACGCCACGTACGGGCGTGCGTTGCCGATGTGCACGTAGTTGTAGACGGTCGGCCCGCACACATACATTGTGACGCGTTCGGGATCGCCGGGGACAAAGGTCTCGGTCCGCCGGGTCAGGCTGTTGTGAAGTCGTAATGGCATCAGGGGGAACCTCCGCGGCAGATGATGATAACAGGGAGCCCAAGAGCCCTTGACGCCAGGGGGTGCGCGCTGCGCGCGGCTTCGGGCTGGGTTCAGTGATCCGATGGTGTAATCCCCTGAGTTTTCAACCGCTAACGGTTTGGATCGAGCCGGCATTGATCGGCAAGTGGGTCGAGTCTGGTTTGGAGGGTTTGATGAAAGTGATGATGTGGGGGGCCATGACCCTTTGCCTGGTGGGAACCCAGGTCAATGCGACGGCCGCCGGTTATGACGATTCTGGTGCGGCGGGCAACACCAAAGTTGCCTGGGCGGATGTATTGCGGGTTGATCCGGTCTACAGCTACGAGCAAAACCCCGCACCGCGGCAGGTGTGCGACGAGGTTCCGATCACGCGCCAGAGTGACAATGGCAACCGCGCAGCGGGCACCGTGCTCGGCGCGATTGTCGGAGGCGTGCTCGGCAATACCGTCGGCAAGGGTGACGGTCGCAGGGCAGCCACCGTCGCAGGTGTCGTGGCTGGCGGCGCGATCGGCAACAATGTTGCGCGTGGCGACGCTTCGTCTTACACCGATACGGAACGCCGTTGCCATGTCGTGAACGACGCGCCACCGGAGCGCCATGTCGCTGCGTATGACGTGCAGTATCGCTATCGTGGAGACGTGTTCATGTCGCGCCTGGATTACGACCCGGGTGATCGCCTGCGGGTTCGTGTGAGCATCGAGCCGGTCGAGTGACGGTTGATGACACCGCGGCAGGGACTTGGCTCGTTCCGGTTCCACGATCTTTGCACCCACCGCTGGTTTGCCGTTCCGCAAACGTTGCGTGCTCGCCTGTTTGCTTGTAACGTCCGCCAACCCAAGTGACCCCAATCCGATGAACACAGTCGCAGTCCAGCCGCAAATCATTACCAGCGCCCGCATGGCCGCAGGGATGACTTCGCGTGCTCGCCGATCGGAATCGAGTATTTCTGCCGGGTAGGCTGTCGCATGCGTTTCACATGAATCGACGAAAACCCGGCCCCTGCGCCGGGTTTTTTGTTTCAGGGATTCGCTGTTGCGCGGCCCCCGTCATGCAAACAACAAACCGGTCAGCCCTGGTCGGACTTTTCAACAAGAGCACAGGATTTTTTCGATGACGCCTCGCCACTTTCTTAGCACCCAAGACTGGTCACGTGCCGATCTCGACGCGCTGCTCGACCAGGCCGCCGCGTTCAAGCGCTCGAGGATCGGTCGCCAGCTTGATGGCAAGTCCATTGCGCTGCTGTTCTTCAATCCTTCGATGCGCACGCGCACCAGCTTCGAACTCGGCGCATTCCAGCTGGGCGGCCATGCGGTCGTGCTGCAGCCCGGCAAGGACGCATGGCCGATCGAATTCGACATCGGCACAAAAATGGATGGCGAGGCCGAGGAACATGTCGCCGAAGTTGCCCGCGTGCTGTCGCGCTATGTGGATCTGATCGGTGTGCGCGCCTTTCCGAAGTTCCAGGATTGGGCGGTCGATCGCGAGGATCGCGTGATCCGCGCGTTCGCGAAATACGCAACGGTGCCCGTAATCAACATGGAAACGATCACACATCCGTGCCAGGAACTGGCGCACATCCAGACGCTACAGGAGCGTTTCGGCAAGGATCTGCACGGCAAGAAATACGTCCTGACCTGGACCTATCACCCGAAGCCTTTGAACACGGCGGTCGCCAATTCGGCACTGCAGATCGCCACGCGTTACGGCATGGATGTGACCTTGCTGTGTCCGACGCCCGAGTACGTGCTGGATCAGCGCTACATGGATTTAGCGCGCGAGAACGTCGAAGCGAACGGCGGCTCGCTGTCGATCAGCCACGACCCGCAGAGTGCGTATCGCGGCGCGAATGTCGTCTATGCCAAGAGCTGGGGCGCGCTGCCCTATTTCGGCCGCTGGGTTGACGAAAAGCCGATCCGCGACGCACACAAGCACTTCATCGTCGACGCAGCCAAGATGGCCCTCACCGACCATGGCGTGTTCAGTCACTGCCTGCCATTGCGTCGCAACGTCAAAGCGACCGATGCGGTCATGGACTCACCTGCCTGCATCGCGATAGACGAAGCCGAAAACCGCCTGCATGTGCAGAAAGCGATCATGGCTGCGCTCATCCAACAATGACCCCTTCGTCGGAACCAACTCCCATGAGCAACAAAGACATCGTTCTCGCGTTCTCCGGCGGCCTCGACACCAGCTTTTGCGTTCCGTATCTCCAAGAGCGTGGCTGGGCTGTGCACACTGTGTTCGCCGATACCGGCGGTGTCGACGCCGAGGAGCGCGCCTTCATCGAGCAGCGTGCGCATGAGCTGGGCGTCGCGTCGCATGTGACCATCGATGGAGGGCCGGCGATCTGGAGCGGGTTCGTCAAACCGTTCGTCTGGGCCGGCGAGGGCTACCAGGGTCAATACCCGCTTCTGGTATCGGATCGCTACCTGATCGTCGAGGCCGCGCTGAAGCGCGCCGACGAACTGGGCACCCGCGCGATCGCGCACGGCTGTACCGGCATGGGCAACGATCAGGTGCGTTTCGACCTGACCGTGAAGGCGCTCGGCGATTACCAGATCGTCGCTCCGATCCGCGAGATCCAGAAGGAGCACACCGAAGTGCGCGCGTACGAACAGAAGGTTCTCGAAGACCTCGGCTTCGGCGTGCGCGCGAAGCAGAAGGCCTACACGATCAACGAGAACCTGCTCGGACTCACGATGTCGGGCGGCGAGATCGACCGCTGGCAGGCACCCGGCGAAGGCGCGGCGGGCTGGTGCAAGCCTCGCGCCGAATGGCCATCCAAACCGCTGCGCGTGAAGATCACGTTCGATCACGGCGAAGCGATCGCGTTGGACGGTGAAGAGATCGCCGGGCACACGATGCTGGCGAAACTCAACGGCCAGTTCGCGCAGTATGGTGTGGGCCGCGGCGTCTACACTGGCGACACCACCATTGGGCTCAAGGGCCGCATCATCTTCGAGGCTCCCGGACTGACCGCGTTGCTGACCGCGCATCGCGCGCTGGAAGAAGCCGTTCTCACCAAGCATCAGAACCGCTTCAAGCCGGACGTCGCGCGTCGCTGGGTCGAACTGGTCTACGAAGGCTTCTTCCACGATCCACTCAAGACCGATCTGGAATCGTTCCTCGCGTCGAGCCAAGTCATGGTCAATGGCGATGTCGTGCTGGAAACCAGCGGTGGTGCGGTCAACGCAGTCGCGATTGAATCGAAGCACATCCTCAATGCCAAGGGAGCGACCTACGCGCAGGCGGCCGACTGGGGCGTGCCCGAAGCAGAAGGTTTCATCAAGTTGTTCGGCATGAGCAGCACATTGTGGGCTGAAGTGAACCGGGGTTCGGCAACGTGAGCGAGCTGCTCGACGCAACGCTTGTGCACCTGCGTGCGCTGGTCGCCTTCGACACGCGCAATCCGCCGCGCGCAATCGGCAGCGACGGCATCTTCGACTATCTGCGCGATCAACTCGCCGGATTCGAATGCACGGTCACCGACCATGGCGCCGGCGCCGTCAGCCTGTTCGCGCTGCGCGGCCAGCCAAAATTACTATTCAATGTACATCTCGACACGGTGCCCGATTCGCCCCATTGGAGCGCGAGTCCATTCGAGCTGCGCGTAACCGACGACCGCGCGATCGGCCTCGGTGCGTGCGACATCAAGGGCGCCGCCGCTGCATTGGTCGCCGCCGCGCAGGCGAGCGACGGCGATGCCGCATTCCTGTTCACCAGCGACGAGGAAGCGAACGATCCGCGCTGCATCGCTGCGTTCCTCTCTCCGACACGTTTGGAGCGGGAGCGCCCCCTTCCGCCCTCCGGGCACCTTCCCCCGCAAGCACGGGAAGGATTGGCTGAGACCGCAGCGATTGGGAAGTCCGCCTTTCCTTCCCATGCGCAGCGGGGACAGGTGCCGACGGCGGAAGGGGGCGCTTCTGCTTTGCCCTTCGAGGCCATCATCGTCGCCGAACCCACGCGCGGCGAAGCCGTGCTCGCGCACCGTGGCATCAGCTCGGTCCTGGTGCGCTTCGCCGGCCGCGCGGGCCATGCATCGGGTGAGCAGAAAATGTCCGACAGCGCCCTGCACCAGGCAATGCGCTGGGGCGCGCGCGCGCTCGACCATGTCGAATCGCTGTCGCATGTGCGCTTTGGCGGCCTCACCGGCCTGCGTTTCAACATCGGCCGCGTCGAGGGCGGCATCAAGGCGAATGTGATAGCGCCAGCGACCGAGCTGCGTTTCGGTTTTCGTCCGTTGCCGTCAATGGACACGGACGCGCTGTTGCATGCATTGCGCAGTTTCACCGACGTCGATCCCGCTGAATTCACCGAGACCTTCCGCGGCCCGACTCTTCCTGCCGGCGACATCGCGAGCGCCGAGACACGTCGACTTGAGGCACGCGATCTCGCCGATGCGCTGAATATTCCGATCGGCAACGCCGTCGATTTCTGGACCGAAGCGGCGCTGTTCTCACAGGCCGGCTATACCACGTTCGTGTACGGCCCCGGCGACATCGCGCAGGCGCACAGCGCCGACGAATGGGTCGCCCTCGAACAACTTGACCGTTACGCAGAATCCATTCGCAAAATCATTAACTGAAAAGTCCGGCCAAGGATGCCCGCGTTTTGACTCTCGCGTTCATGGATGAGCGCAAAAGGAACGTATGAACGCAGAAACCCACCTGCAAGTGCGCCAGACAATCGTGCGTCTGCTGTCCAACATGGCCAGTGCGCGCGAGATCGACCAGTATCTGAAACGCTTCGCGCAACTCGACGCGAAACGCTTCGCTGTGGTCAAGGTAGGTGGAGCGGTGCTGCGCGACGACCTTGTTGCACTGAGCTCATCGCTCGCGTTCCTGCAGCAGGTCGGGTTGACGCCGATCGTCGTGCATGGCGCCGGCCCGCAACTCGACGAAGAACTTGCCGCGCTCGGAATTACCAAGCAGACCATCAATGGCCTGCGCGTGACATCGCCGGAAACGTTGGCTATCGTGCGTCGCGTGTTCCAGACGCAGAACCTGAGCCTGGTCGAGGCGCTGCAGCAGGCCGACGCACGCGCGACCTCGGTTCTTTCCGGCGTGTTCGAGGCTGAGTTCATTGATCGCGACACGCTCGGCCTGGTCGGCAAAGTTGCCCGCGTAAACCTCGCGCCGATCGAGGCATCCTTGCGCGCCGGCTCGATTCCGGTGATCGCTTCGCTCGGTGAGACCGCGGGTGGCCAGATCCTCAATATCAATGCCGACTTTGCCGCCAACGAACTGGTGCGCGTACTGCGGCCGTACAAGATCATCTTCCTGACCGGCACCGGCGGCCTGCTCGACGAAAATGGCGAGGTCATCGATTCGATCAACCTCAGCACCGACTACG
>JBDTWV010000165.1:0-5994 GCA_040006495.1 Dokdonella sp. | reverse complement strand
GTGGCTGCGTGCCGCAGCCACCTTTACCGTCTTACTGCACGGTCAACGTAACGTCATCGAGCACGAACGATGTCTGATTCGAGCCATCCTCCGTACCGGTGAACCGTACCGTCACGTTCTGGCCGATATACGCGTTCATGTTCAGGCTGTGCAACGCGTAACCCGCAGCGGCATTCACGTTCGAATACGTCGCCAACGTTCCGAGCACGGTACCGGAGCTGTTCAACACCTGCACCGACAGCGTGTCGTACGCGGTGCTGCCTGTTTCAGCAGTATCGATATGCAGGTAGAACGCGAGCGTCGCACTGCTCTTGCCACTCGGAATCGCTGCGCCCTGCGAAACCGTGTCGGTGTGCGCGCTGCCGTAGCCATCCATCCACGCCTTCCATGAGCCTGCGTGCGCAGGTTCGCCAGTGCTGTTGTCGAGGACACCAGTTGACATCGTCCATGGCGCCGCCGTGCCCGTCTCGAAGCCGGTGTTACCGAACAGCTGAGACGACGTGCCACCGCCACTGACGGTCACCGAAGCCGTTTTGGAGCTGGTCTTGCCGCTGACGCCATCGGTCACCGTCTCGGTCACGCTGTAAGTACCTGCAGCCGCGTAGACGTGGCTTGGGCTTGCTGCCGTCGATGTGCCGCCGTCACCAAACGTCCACGAATGCGCGCTGATCGTGCCGCCGGAATCGGTGGATGTGTCGGTGAAGGTTGCCGTCAGACCACTGACACTGGACGTGAAGTTCGCCGTCGGGGTACCGCCGCCACCCGCTGCAGTGTAGCTGCCGACCAGGCTCACGCCAGTGAAGCTCGCATACGAATTGAGCATGACGTAGTAGGTGCCGCCTTGAGCCGTAGCGATTGGGCACGACTCATTGTTGCCCGTGATGTACGGACGGCAATCGTAGGTCGTCAGCGTCGGCGCGGAACCAAACTTCACATAGAGGTCCGCATCGCCCGTTCCGCCGGAGATCGCGAACTTCAGATTGGTCGCACCGGCCGGCACCACCATCGTGTAGTTCAGTTTGTTGCCCGTGGTTGCCGCCAGACCCGTCACCGGAACGCCATTGCTCAATACGTTGCCGCCAGTCGTGACGACCGTCACCGAGGACGTCTTGGCGCTGGTCTTGCCGCTGACGCCGTCAGTCACGGTCTCGGTCACGCTGTAGGTGCCGCCCGCCGCATAGGTGTGGCTCGGGCTGGTCGCGGTCGACGTAGCGCCATCGCCAAACGTCCACGCATGCGCGGAGATCGTGCCACCGCTGTCGGTCGACGAGTCCGTGAAGGTCGCAACGAGGCCGTTGGTCACGAATCCGAAGTTCGCAGTCGGCGTGCCACCCGCGCTGGCGACCGTCACCGATTGCGTCTTGGTGTTCGACGATCCGCTCACGCTGTCGGTCACCTTCTCGGCAACGCTGTAGGTCCCTGCAGTCGCATAGGTGTGGCTCGGGCTGGTCGCGGTCGAAGTGCCGCCATCGCCGAAGGTCCACGAATGCGTGCCGATCGTGCCACCGGAATCGGTGGAGCTATCGGTGAAGTTGGCCGTCAATCCACTGGTCGTAAAGCTGAAGTTGGCGGTCGGAGTTCCGCCACTGCCATGCGTGAGGATCGCGTGCGAGATCGCGCACGAGTTGGTGTCGTTGGACCAGCTCGCCTGCTCGGTATAGGTACCGTTGCCCATCACAATGTTTGCCGCGCCACCCGCAGTGCCTGCCGCGATCCACGCGCACTCATCAGAGTTCTCCTGCCCGTTGGAGGAGGAGCCGGACACATGATTTGTCCAGCCGCCAGCCGGGAACTGGTCCGACATCATCTCGTGCCACTCATGGCCGAGTGTCATCGTGTACCCGTCCAGCGTACCGGGGCTATTGACGAAGCCCACGCCGCAACCCGCGCCCGAATCGATGTTGTATGGTTGGTTGCTGAAAGCAATGTCGCCATAGGGCGAGCTGACCGCACCGCCGGTCAGTGATGTGTCCCCGGTCCAGTCATGCCAAGCGCAGTACGCGCCCTGATAAGCATCCGGGTTGGTGCCCGTCGGCGACATAATCACGTAGTAGGCATAACGGTTCGACGCCGCCGTAGTGTTGCCAAAATGCGCGGCGGCGTTCACCGCTTCCTGCCCGAGCTGGTGCCCGGTTGCCGATGCCGGCGAGGCGCTCGAGTTGTCGTACCAGACGCCGGAAAGCACACCGCCGGACTGGTATGGGATGAAATTGCCATTCGAGGGACAACTGATTGCCCCGCTCGCGACGTTCGGTCCGTCACACCACTGGGTCAGTTCTGCCGACCACAATTCATTGCCGGTGCCGATGCCCTTGAACATCTGCTGCGCGACCGGCGCCGCACCGCTCGCATCACCCGAGAACGTCGCGTTGCCGTTGGCGTCAGTGCTCTGCGAACCCCACTGGCTGCCGTAAAAAACCAGATAGACCTTCGCTTGGCCGCTCAACACACCGACGCCGTTGTTGGCACCGCCGTAGCTGAGTGTTTTCGGACCAGTAGCGGCCATGACAGTTGGCTGCTGCGCAGCCCATTGTTTCATCTGGGCATGCACCTGAAGCGTGGGCATCACGCCGTGCCGATATGGATGGTTATAGGCTGGCGAATAAGGGTTGTTCGTTGTCTGCAACTGAACCTGCCCACCATCCGAGAAACCCGGCGTAACTTGAACACTTTGCGCAAACGCGGTGCCGACCGTCAAGGTCAAGGCCGACGCCAAAGCTACTTTCAAACAAGCACTGCTCGTAATGAAATTCACTGGATACCCCCATGGAGCTGAGTGAGCCGCAGGTCTCTGCGGCGCCGATGCAAACTCCTTTCGCCCCCCGGTCGCATCCGCCCACACGCCGGCCCCCTCTCATGGGTCAGTGTGCGGGCTCTTATTGCGATGGTTTCAGGAGCCCTCTCATGCTCCGGAAACCGCGGGTACCGTTCCCTTGAAGTTCATCCCCAAGGAACCGGTGGACGCTAGCAGCAAAATAATCAACCAACAACAACTAAATGCTTGATATGCGGGTTGTTTAACTCTACATAATTTCCGCGTTGCAGCACACGTTGGATGATCACGACGCGCTGACACGCGTCGTGGCTGGAGAAAAGCACAATAACGTCGATGCGGCAGTGCGGGAGGTCCCTCGATCCAAGGTTGTCAGCGTCGACGCATCAGCGTATGCACCCGACGCGGGCGCAGCATCCACAGCACAATTGTCAGTAGCAAGAACAATGGCGCGGCCCAATACGCTGTCTTGAGCCACCGGTGAGCACTGTTCCACGTCGTGCCGAAGATCAGATCCATCGCAACCGCAGGATTTTGTTCAATCTGGGCGAAACTTTCGCCGAGCGCGTCGTTCAGGCGCCGCGCACCAAACGACTGCGCCGAGGAAAGCGTTCCGTCGATGCGAAGGCCAATGGCGATATAGGTCGCAGCGAGGGGTGCTTCGCGTCGCGCGGCATCGACGATTGATGGACCGATAGGAGACAACAGCGGCAGCGCGCCCCAAACCAGGCAGTTGTACAGAAAGCTGACCACGAACAACGCCAGCGCGATCAGGTATAGACGATATTTCATGACGCGCTCCGGCGAAAGCACGCATCCTAAGATGAAACGATCGCGAAGGTGTCACTCAGCCGCCTTGGCGAGTGCACTCGTGGCGGACTGCGGCGTGCCTACATCATTCCGGTTTCAAGCCGCGCCGCATCGGACATCATCGTCTGGTTCCAAGGTGGATCGAATACGAGATCGACATCGGCCTCGGCGACCGTCGGAATCATTTCCAGCTTGGTGCGCACATCGTCGACCAGGATATCGCCCATTCCGCAACCGGGCGCGGTCAACGTCATCCGTACATTGACCTTGCGCAGGCCGCCTTCGAGGTGCTCGAGGTCGCAGTCGTAGACCAGACCGAGTTCGACGATGTTGATCGGGATCTCCGGATCGAAACAGGTACGCAGCTGTTCCCACACCAGCTTCTCGACATCCGCGTCACCGGCATCGTCGGCCAGCGTCAACGCGATCGGCATATCCTTGCCGAGCGCATCGGCATCGCTGCCGGCAATGCGGAACAGGTTGCCGTCGACATACACGGTGAAGCTGCCGCCAAGCGCCTGCGTGATGTAGCCGACCTGGCCTGCTGGCAAGGTCACATTGTCGCCTTGCGGCACCATCACGGCTGCGCAATCGCGCTCTAAACGGATCGGTTCTGAAGTTTGACTGAAAGCGCCCATGGCTCACGTGTGCGACCGTAGCCGCGTGGATAAGATGATTATTATGGCGCTAGTGGAAGGTGAGGGGTTAGCGGCGAGGCCTGCACGCCGAGACCCGGCGCGCGACTCGCATCGTCGGCGCGACACATTCACCTGCCAAATCGCGGGCGCGAACCGCGCATCACGCTCCCAACCCAACCTCGCGCAAACACTTGCCGAACAAGCGCATCGCCGCCTCGATGTCGGCAGACGGCAACCCGGCGTAGCCGAGCACGAGGCCGGGGCGCGGCGGAGGCTTCAGGCAATACGGTGAGACCGTGTAGAGGCCCAGCCCGCGCGCGCGAGCGTGTGCGACGAGGCGTTCGCAATCGCCGTGGTTGGCACGGGTCAACCACGCGGTCAGATGCATGCCGGCATTCGAATCAACCACCTCGGCAATTCCGGTCGCATGTTTTGCCAAGCCGACCAGCATCGCGGTTCGGCGCGCGCGCAGCGCGACCGCGGCGCGGCGCAGATGACGCTCGAAACCACCGTTCACCATGAAATGCGCGAGCGCGGCCTGGTCGAGCGAATTGCAGCCACGGTCCTCCAGCCACTTTGCAGCGACGAATGCATCGCGCAACGCTGCCGGCAGCACCATGTAGCCGAGCCGCAACGAGGGGAACAGCGCCTTGGAGAAGCTACCGATGTAGATCACCCGACCATCGTGATCGAGTGATTTCAATGCAGCCAGCGGGCGGCCGCCATAGCGGAATTCACCATCGTAGTCGTCTTCAATCAGCCAAGCGCGACGTTGCGCGGCCCACTCCAGCAACTCGATCCGACGCGCAAGTGGCAACAGCGCTCCGGTCGGGAATTGGTGTGATGGCGTGACCACGGCGAGTCGCGCGCTGTTCGGCAGCGCGGCCGGCACCAGGCCATCGCCATCGACGCGACAACCGCGCGCATGCGCACCATGCGTGGCAAACACCTGGCGCGCGCCGCGATAGTGCGGGTCTTCCAGCACCACGGCGTCGCCAGGCGCGAGCAGCACGCGCGAGGCCAGCGCGAATGCCTGCTGTGTGCCGGAAACGATCAGTACATCCTCTGGCGCGGCAGGTACGCCGCGTCGACGCGCGAGGTAGTCGCAGATCTGTTCACGCAACGCGAGCAGACCCTGCGCATCCGGATAGTCAAACTGGACGTGTTCGGCCGCGCTGCTCACTTCGCGCCGCCACGTGCTGGCCAGCAACGGATTGGCAAGCGGCAGACCATATTGCAGGTTGTAGCGCAGATCCGCGTGCTGGTGGCCTGGAATGCCGCGGCCATCGGTATTCGCCAGCGCGCGCCGCGCAAACGGTGACAGCGGTGCGATCAACGCGTTCGACGCCCGCCGCTGTGGCAAGGGGTTGCCCACGTTCGCGACGAAACTGCCGGAGCCGACGCGCCCGAGCAAAAAGCCTTCAGCCTGCAACTGCTCGTACGCGGCCAGCACCGTATTGCGTGACAGGTCGAGCTCACGCGCGAGCGAGCGGCTCGCCGGCAGGCGCGCCCCTGCGGCGACACGCCCTTCGAAGATCGCGCCTTTGAGGGCGCGAATCAGCTGTGCGTAGCGCGCGCCCTGTCCATCCAGATCGAGATACATGATTGGCCCCATCCATCCCCGTCGACATGGGACTGGATGGTACCAATGATCGCGCGCACATTGCCCGGCACCTACTTTGGCAATCAACTCCATGACTGATTTTCACGCAGCGTCCCGATCCACCGAAGGTCAGATCGCCGCGAAGCCGCACGCGCGCCATCATGTACAAC
>JBDTWV010000164.1:0-6011 GCA_040006495.1 Dokdonella sp. | reverse complement strand
GGACATGAAGCGAAACACCCTTGATGGCCTCGACCTTGCCATATCGACATACGATCTTTTGGACATCAAGCATGCTTGATTCCTTGACCAAGATAAGCACTGATGACCTCCGGGTTGGCCTGTATTTGCGCAGGCGTCCCGTCGGCGATAATTTTTCCGTAGTTCAGCACGACGATGCGGTCCGACACACCCATCACCAGCGGCATGTCGTGTTCTACGAGCAGGATCGTGATGCCGCGTTTGCGGATGCGCGCAAGCAGTTCCATGAAATTGCTGGTTTCAGACGGATTCATACCGGCAGCCGGCTCGTCAAGGAGCAGCAGGCCGGGTTTGGCCGCCAATGCCACGGCCACGCCCAGCAGTCGTTGTTCACCATAAGGCATCGAGGCGCCGAGTTCGTTGGCCCGACCGGCAATGCCGACGAAATCGAGAATCTCCCAAACTTCTTGGCGCAGCCTGGCTTCTTCGCGGCGTACGCTCGGCAGTGACAACAGGGTCGACCATGCCGATGCCTTCCCGTGCAGATGCATGCCGGTCAGCACGTTGTCGAATACGGTGTTGGTCGAGAAGAGGCTGGTCCGCTGGAAGGTGCGGACCAGTCCGGCTGCCGCCACTTCGTGCGACTTGAGCTTGTGCAGAGGCATGCCGCGAAAATGCACTTCGCCGCTGGTCGGTCGCAGAAATCCGGTGACGACGTTGAAAGCGGTCGTCTTACCGGCACCGTTCGGGCCGATCAGGCTGATAAGTTCGCCTTCGTTGACGTGGAAAGTCAGATCCGCGATCGCCACCAAGCCCCCAAAGTGCACGGCGACGTGGTCGATCGACAAGATCTTCTTCCGGCTCGCCGACAGCGGCGATGCTGACTCGTTCGTTGTGGCGTTCTGGGTCATTTCCATGGTTACCTGCCCGGGCCGTTGAGCGGGCTTGCCTGCTCAATCACCTTGTCGGAGTGCGCTGCCAGCGTGGTGCGCTGGTGCGGTAACGCGCCACCGGTCTTGCGGTGCCAGAAGTCGGCAACGGCTGGCACGATGCCGCGCGGAAGGAAGAAGACGATCAGGATCAACGCTGTGCCGTAAATAACCCACTGCAGCTCGGGCGCTGCGACGGCGCGCAACCCCACCGGCAGCGCACCGAAGATCACGCCACCGACGATCGGCCCGGATAGCGTCCCCTTGCCGCCCGTCACGACCATGATCACCATCGTGACCGTATAGATGAACAAGAAGATGTCTGGATCGATGATGCGGATGTAATGCGCATACAACGTTCCTGCAGCGCCGGCCAGCGCCGCCGATATCACTGCAGCAAAGACCAGATAGCGGGTCACGTCAATGCCCACCGAGGTGGCCAGCGATTCGTTCTCGCGCAAGGCGATCATGGCTCGCCCCATCCGTGATTTGACGATGCGCCGAATCACCACATGCGAGATCAGCAGGAGGGCCAGTACCACGTAGTAATTTGGCGTCTTGCTCCAGAACACCACCTCTTCCATCCCAGGGAAGTGGTAGCCGAGTGGCGGAATGTTGCTCAACGCCAATGGTCCCTGCGTGAGATCGACCCAGTTCAGTGCGACTAGACGGACAACTTCGGCGAAACTTATCGTCACGATCACGAAGTAGGCACCGCGGATCTTGAACGACAGCTTGCCGACCACGTAGCCGCAAATACCTGCGACGACGGTGCCCAGCAACACGCCGACGGCCGGGTGCCAAGGTTTGTGGACGATTCGACCATCGCCCCAGAATACTGCTATATCAAAACCTAGCGACGTCAATGCGCTGGTATACGCTCCAATGCCGAAGAAGGCGATGTGACCAAGGTTGAGTTGGCCGGTGTACCCGAGCAACAGGTTCAGGCTCATCGCCCCGACAATGAAAAAGCCAGTTGTAATGACGACGTGCAGGTAGTACTGGTCGGCGATCCAGAACGGAAGGGTCAGCAGCGCCAGCAGCAGTAGGGAGCCGAAGAAATGCCTTTTCATCCTATTCTGTCCCCGCGCACGTAGAACAATCCTGTGGGCTTGAACATGAGCACAATGATGATGATGACGAAGCCCATCGCATCGCGGTAGCCTGAAGAGATGTAGCCCGATCCCAGCTCCTCGGCGAAGGCGAGAATGAAGCCACCAATCGCCGCGCCCGGGATGCTGCCGAGGCCGCCGAGGATCACAATCGCGAAGGCTTTCAGCGCGGCTTGATTGCCCATCGTTGTGGTGACGACGAAAACCGGGCCGAGCAATGCGCCCGCAGCAGCGGCCAGTCCGGAACCCAACGCAAAGGTGGCGGTGTAGATGGCGTTGATGTTGACACCCATCAACGAGGCCGTGTCGCGATCCTGGAACGTGGCGCGCATCGCCTTACCTATTGGACTTCTGTGGATCAGGAAGTAGGTCACGACGATCAGCATGATCGCCGCCGCGAGCACGAACAGGCGCAGCCACGAAATCGAAATCGGTCCCATGACTAGAGGATCGGTGGGAAACGGCGTCGGCACCGATTTGGCAACGCCACCCCATACCAGTAGCTCGATGTTCTGCATCGCGATCCAGGCGCCGATCATGACGACCATGGTCGAGTCGATATCGGCGCCGCGCATGCGGCGCAACAGCACGAGCTCGATGATCGCGCCGAGCAGGATGCCTAACATGATGGACATACCCAACGCGAGGAAGAAGTTCCAATGCAGGTCCGAGACGAAGTAGTAAGCCATGAAGCCCCCGAACGCATACAGTTCACCATGCGTGAAGTTGACTACTTTCATAATCCCGAGGATCAATGTCAGGCCGATTCCGAGCAAGGCGTAGGTGCCGCCCAGAATCAGAGCGTTGGCAATGTGCTGAAAGAGTTGGTCCACTTGAATTCTCGAACGCGCAGTTGAGGTCACGCATCCGCGGCAGGCGTTGGCTCCGCGAACAACTTGTTCGCGCCCACAGTCATGGGCGCGACATGCGATGTCGTCTATCTGACTAGGGAAATCTTGCCGTCACCGATCAGCTTCCCGGCGACGTTCGAGGCCTCCGTCGGATTGGTCTCGTTCCCGTGTTTCACCAACTCCAGCTTCACGCCGTAGATGACGAAATTACCGGATGTTGCGAACGCGCCCGTTCGCGGTTGATTGACACGCTCTTGGTCACGTTCGAGCGTGCACCGGAAGAAATCGAAAGACACATCGCGCCGGAAAGCATTCCTATCTTCAGCCAGGAGTCCCCTCATCATTCGTTCCTAGATCCGAAATTTGGAATTTTGGCTGCCACTTGGTTCATCATTAAACATTCACTAAGACTGTCAGTCCAACATTAGGATGACTGTAATTGAATATGATGACTAGAATAGTAGTGGCTTACACCAATCGAGGAGGCTTTCGATCTCCCTGCCAGTCCGACGTCGACATGCTAAGATGCTAAGGGTGGCATATCCGAATGATAGGATCATCGCGTCTAGTGTGACTCAGTCGGGTGTCGAAGAAATTCATGGACCAATTCAACCTGTCACCTGAGGTTGTCAATGAGCAAACGCTCGCTGGCGCCGTGGAGTTCCTAGGCCAGGCCGGAGTGGAACTTCCCACGCTAAGTCAACTTGCAGATCCGACCCTGCTTCCCTCTCAACGGTTAGCCGCACTAGCAAACGTCGATCCGGACGCGCCCGATCCGGCAAACCTGTGGCGCGTGCACTGGTTCAATGATGCAGCGGGAGGTGGGCTGGTCGATGTACCTGCGCACCTAGTGCTCCCGGAGACACTGACCGGAGTCAAAGCCAAGATCGTCGTGGCGCTGGGCAATCGATTCCCGATGATTGGCGCGCACAAGGTACTCGCCGCGTATGGCTGCCTGGTTCCGCGACTGGTAACGGGTCGTTTCGATCCGCGCCGACATAAGGCCGTCTGGCCTTCGACCGGAAACTACTGCCGGGGCGGGATCGCCCTCTCGCGGGTGCTGGGTTGCCATGGCATTGCAGTGTTGCCGCAGGGCATGAGCAGGGAGCGCTTCGAATGGCTCGAGCGCTGGGTCGCCGATGCAACCGACATCATGCGCACACCCGGTACGGAAAGCAACGTCAAAGAAATCTACGATCGCTGCGCCGTGCTGGCCACTGAGCCCGACAAGGTAATCCTCAATCAATTCTCGGACTTCGGTAACTACATCGTCCATTACCACTGTACTGGCCCCGCAACCGAACGAGTGTTTGCCGATCTCAAGACGCTTGCGCCGACGCTGCGCTTGGCCGCCCTCGTATCCGCCACGGGCTCGGCAGGCACCATTGCGGCCGGGGATTATGTGAAGCAACGCCATGGCACACGGATCGTCGCCGTCGAGGCATCGGAATGCCCGACCCTGCTGAAAAACGGCTACGGCGAGCACAACATCCAGGGCATCGGCGACAAACATGTTCCGCTCATCCACAACGTGATGAACACGGACGTCGTCGTCGGCGTGTCGGATCGCAGCTCCGATGCGCTGAACCAATTGTTCAACTCCACCGCTGGAAAGCGCTACCTGACTGAGCGCCGGCGCCTCGACCCGCAATTCCTCGATGCGCTCGCAGCGGTGGGCATTTCGGGTTGGGCCAATGTGATCGCATCGATCAAGGTCGCCAAACATTTCGACCTTGGCGTCGACGACGCCATCGTGACGTTCGCGACTGACGGCGCGCAAATGTACGACAGCGAACGGGCAGCCTATGTGAAGCGTGAATTCGCGCAAGGTTTCGACGAAGTCGACGCCGCTGAAATTTACGCGCGACACCTGGGCGGTATCGGCGACGACAACCTGCTGGACCTCACCTATGCGCAGCGCAAACGAATCTTCAACCTGGGCTATTTCACCTGGGTCGAACAGCAAGGAGTGGGCTTGGACGACTTCGAAAGACGCAGGGATCCCGCGTTCTGGCTTGGCCTGCAGGAGTCGGTTCCGGCGTGGGATGCGTTGATCGAAGCGTTCAACGAAAAGACCAGGGCAATTCAAAAGTAATCCCTTCCACACCGCATTGTGGGCAAGTCAGGAGGCAATATGGAAGTGACGCCGTATCTCGAACTGAGGGCCAAGCTCTCGCAGCGCGACCGCAGTCTGCGTGAAAAGGTTATGACGCTGCAGCAAGCGGCGGCGTTGGTCAACGACGGCGACAAAGTCGGAATCGGCGGGAGCACGCTGTCGCGCACGCCGATGGCGATGATCTGGCAGCTCATCCGCGAGCGGAAAAAGCACCTGAAGGTTTCGCGCAGCATCGTCTCCAGCGAAGGCGACTGGTTGTTCGCCTCGGGCGTTTGCGACCAGATCACCACGAGTTGGTTCAGCCAGGGGATCGTCTGGGGCGTCTCCAAGGTGATGCGACACTATGTCGAGAGCAAGCAGGCTCGCTTCGACGAATGGAGCCACATGGCCATGGGGATGCGGTTCCGCGCCGGTGCGATGGGTGTGCCGTTTCTGCCGATGCGCTCGATGCTAGGCTCAGACGTCCTGAAGATGCGGCCCGAAGCCCGCATCATGACCTGCCCCTTCACCCAAGAACAGCTTCTTCTCGTTCCAGCGCTCAATCCAGACGTAGCGCTGATCCACGTACAGCGTTGTGACGCCTACGGAAACGCACAAATGGATGGCCTGCAGTTCATGGATATCGACTTGGCGATGGCTGCCAATCGGGTCATCCTGACCACCGAACGGATCGTCTCCAACGAGCAGATCCGTCGCTCTCCGGACCAGACGAAGATTCCGTTTTTTGCGGTGGACGCCGTGGTCGAGATTCCCTACGGTTGCGCACCACACGAGTGCAGCAATGTCTATGAGCCCTTTTTCTCGCACATGGACTACTACACCTCGCTGGTTAACAAGGATCCAGTGGTCGCCATGCAGGAATATATCGACCGCTATATCCGCGAACCGAAATCCTGGAACGAATATCTCGGCAAGCTCGGCCTGGACGAACTGCTGGATGCGGCACGCCGCGGGAGGAGCATGCTCAATGACTGACAAGCCTGCGTTCGCGGCCAGCGAACTGCTGGCCGTGATGAGCTCACGC
>JBDTWV010000163.1:0-6024 GCA_040006495.1 Dokdonella sp. | reverse complement strand
AAATGCTGCGCATGTACCGATATTGCTTGATCAATTCCTTGTCGGCCTTGCGATAGGCGTAGGCCTCGCGCGCCGCGGCGATGAGTGCCAGCACCCCCATGACCGTGACCAGCAGGGTGGTGTTCTCGGGGCCGAGCCGGTGCTGGAACACGGCGAGGAGTGCGCTGATCGCAATGCCGATCCACAAGCACGCACGTCCTAGCCCTTGCGTCGTTCGATGCATGTGGCTGCGCTGCTCGGTCTTGCGCAGGTAGTAATCCAGTTGGCCGTCGCTGTCCGGTGTGCCGATCCATTCCGAAATCACTGCCGCCAGCGCACCGTCGGATATCGGCGCGTTGTCGATGCTGTGCACACTGGCGGCACGCATCACGTTGCGGATCCAGCCGAGTTCGATGTCCTGTTTCTGCATGAAGTTGTCATGCGCAAACGCGCTGGAACTGGTGGCGGAAATGCCGGCCCGATGCCAGCAACACTGCACACGCAGGCCTTCGGCGAGCGCGCGATAGTCGACATATTTTCGATGCCAGTCATGGCGGTTGGCCAGTCTGGTCAGCAGCGCGCCAGAGCCGAACAGCACGATGAAGACATAGATTGCATGATCCTGATAGGGCAGGTCGGTTGGCAAATCGGAATAACAGATGAAGGCGATACCCATCAACGTGGCCAGGCTGAAGATGCCGCGCATCGCCAGCAGAACGCGTTTCTGGAAGTGTATGGCCAGCCAATCGGCCCCTGCGAACAGGCAATCGAAGACGTCCTCGTCTGCACTCGCTGCCGCATTGTCAACGCGCCGTGTCGCGGTGGCCCGGATCTCGTTTGCGTAGTGTCGTTGGTCCAGATTGAACTGCTGCATGCGGCTGAACATGAGCCGGAATTCATGCGGCATCCCGGCATCGGCAGTGGACGTATGGCCCTGGGTGAGCCAGCGCATCTGCAAGGGTTGCAAGTGCGGCATTGGCGGACGTACCACGCCGGCGTCGGTGCGCGAACAGGCGATGTGATAGATGAGACTCTCGTCGCCTTGGTCAAGCAGTGGTTGTGTGCCTCTGCGACGTTCGATCAATCCTGACATGACGCCGCTGAGATGGTAACGAACCACCTGCGCGGTGCCGCCGAGCAGATCGGAATCACGTCCGTCCCACAACGCCAGCAGAATATGGCTGTGGCTGGCGATGAACACCCCGGCCTGGGCATATTGGCGATTGCGTGCTTCGCCATGCACGTCCATGCAGGCTGCGCTGACACCTGGAAGCGGCGGCAGCTGAACGACCTCGGCACGTTGACACAGAGCGCCGAACGCAGTGCGGCTGGCGTCGTCAGAAAAGTCGGCTGCATACGATTGAGGCGGCAGCGGCAAAGGCGCGATCAATGTCGCCCCGGCGGCGAGCGCTTCGTTCGCGACCAGTTGGTCACCGCCCGCGGCGAGGGCAGAGAGCACGACCAGCGGCAAATCGGGGAAGTTGCATTTGAGCTGCGCAAAGAATTCCCGGACACACTGCCGAATTGGCTCGATCTCGCTTGCCACCAGATTGCGGTGGCTGGTGATTCCCACCACGATCGGACTGTCCAGCAGAGTCATTGCCGTTCTCAATGGCGTCCTTCCTTCAACATCGAGTGCGTACCGGTGCCGTCACGGGTTTCGTGGCGGCCAAGCGTCGCGAATGCCAAGCCTGTTTTTGGTATTCGTGCTGCGTGAATAGTGATCCCTCATGATGATCGCCGTCCATCGGGATGCTCGCACAGACTTGTCTGGCACGGTTGGCGTGCCGCGGTGCTGCACGATCGGTGATCTGCGAGTTAAGTGCGTGGTGGCAATAGCGTCACTCGATCCGGCAGCAGCAGGACGCGTGCGATGGGCGTTTCCAGGCGTGAGCCTTCGCGGGCGTGCCGCAGAAATGCCCGGGCGGACGAGGCCCGTCAGCCGCCCAGCTTGCCGACGAGATCGATGTACTTCTGCATGGCCTCGTCGCTGTGGACGCCCTTGAGCTTGGCCCAAGCTTCGTACTTCGCGGTGCCAACAAAGTCGAAAAAGCCGGGCTTCGGTCCGCTCACGTCGCCCTCGGATGCCTGCTTGTAGAGCGCGTACAGTTTCAGCAGGGTGTCATTATCAGGACGTTCGGGCAGTTTCTTGACGTCTTCAGCAGCCTTTTCGAAGCGGGTGCTTATCTCGGACATGGATGCTTTACCGGTCCCTGCGCGCGTTGCGGATGCCGAGCTTACAACAGCATGTCGGAGCGTGGTCAACTCGCAAGGTGCGATACGCGCCGCGTTCGCCAGTCATGCGGCGAGCGCGGCGTGGGTCGTTGTCATCGTGCAGGACGCTTGGCCTTCGCGGTTTTCGCCGGTGCCGGCGTGTCCGCGAGCTTGCGCAGGTCACGTGACAATTTCTCGACACGCTGCGCCAGTGCGCTCAATTCCTCGTGACCGGGGACTCCGAGGTGTTCAATTGCGCGTGCAACACGTCCTTCGAACACTTTCTCCACTTTGTCCCACGTCTCCAGAGTCCGTGCGCGCACGTTGCTGACGGCACTTTCGATGTTGTTCTGCAGTTCCCTGGCGCTCGCTTCGGCGTGTTGGCGAGTCTTTGCATCCAGCGCGGCGCCTTCGTTGACGAGCGCCTCGAACCATTTGCCGCCGTCCACCTGTGCCTTGGCGAACGCGCCCAGGCCGGCGAGCCAGATCTGGTGCGCCGATTCCATTACGTTTTCGCTGGCCGCGTGCGGCGTATTCCGTGCGTCGCTGGTCGAGCTGGATTTGCTTTGTGGCTTTGCCATCGTCATGTCCTCCGGTGAAAGAGCGCGGCGGCTGCCGCGTTGCAAGCGACTTTAGTGACTTGTGCCGACCTGTGCAGCGGCGCGTCTGTGCACGCACTCGCTAGACGAGGTGCTCGTCCAGCTGCCGACTGATTTCCCGCTCGATGATCGGCTTCATTGCACCCATAAGCACACCCAAATCGACCCGAACGTGTACGTCCTTGCTGGCAACCGTGATGCGCCCCTTGACGCCGCTACGGGTGAAATGGAGTTCGTCGCCAATCCACTGATGCACCACACCGTAATGCGCGGAAATACCCTTGGCTACGCGTTCGATGGCAGTTTTGGTGGATGCAATACTGCCAGCATGCGTTCGGTGAATGTCAATGACGGGCATGGCGGCGGTCCGGCTCTGGCGTTGGAATACGTGCATGATGACTCAGCGTGGGCTCCAATGGGATATGGGAGTCGGCATGATTGCGCCGAACGCTATGCTAAAGTGAACGATCATCCCGCGAATTCAACACGATGCGACTCAGCTTTGCCAACGGCGAACATGCCGAAGTAGTTGTGGACGCGGGCAGCGCGAGCCTTGGGACGGCCGAAGGCAATACGCTCGTTCTGTCGAGTCGGGACGTCGCTCCCTGGCACGCGCGCGTGACCATGGATTCCCGTGGCGGCGTTCTCGAGGTCCTCGATCCCGCTGCCCGCACACACGTGAATGCTCGACCCGTGCGCGAGAAGGCGTTGCTACGCTGCGGCGACGTGGTGTGCCTCGGCAAGGTCATGATCACGATCAAGCTCGATCGCGACGAGCTGCTCGAGAGAAAACTTCCTGCGCCATCGGCCCTGCAAACTGCCGTAGAGCCGCCGCGTGTCGTTTTGCGCGGCGTCTCCGGTAGCCATTTCGGCAAGACGATCGCCATCAATCCACGCATCGTCATCGGGCGCGACCCAAGCTGCGACCTGGTTGTCGATGAAACGCATTTGGCTCCGCAACAAGCCACGCTGGAGAACGTCGGCGAAGCGATTTACCTGCGCGACCTGGCCGCGACAGACGTTGTGAGCGTTGGCGGTGTGCAGGCTCACGATGCAGTCGTCCATGCGGGCGACCAGCTCGTGTTCGGGCGCAGTCATTTCATCGTGGAGGCGCCAAGCTTGCCAGTGCGTGGCGAGGACCGTCCGCAACCGGGGTACTCGATCACGGCCCCGCATGTGCCTGACGCCGTCGGTGCTGAAGTAGGCCAGCCGGCGCACACGCGAGGTGCGGTGTGGTGGTTGATTGGCGCGGCCGCGCTGATCGCCCTCGGCTTGGCACTGCTGTTCCAACACGGCGTCTGAAGGCTTTATCGAGCGCAATTGCAGCACGGCGCGCACCATTATCCGCACGCATGGCTTCCTGCTGATGGCTGCGTCTGCCTGGAGCGCTGCGGTAGTTGTCCGCATTGTCGCCGCACCGGGCCCGCGCAAAACCGACTGACCGGTCGCCATCGTTGATTACCCGTTGCCACCTTGCTGCGCTGCGGCATAATGGGACTGCGACGAACCCACCTCACTCATGCCTGGAGCATCCCGAATGCGTGCGTACAACTTCAGTGCGGGTCCTGCCGCGCTGCCGGTAGATGTATTGCGTCAAGCGCAAGCCGAACTCCTCGAATGGGGAGGTGCGCATGCGTCGGTGATGGAAGTCAGTCATCGCGGCAAGGATTTCATCGCGATGGCTGAAGAATCGGAACGCGATCTGCGTGAATTGCTCGGCGTGCCCACGAATTACAAGATACTTTTTCTGCAGGGGGGAGCGACCCAGCACTTCGCGCAGATTCCGATGAACTTCGCGCGGCGTGATCAGAGTGTCGATTACGTGCTGAGTGGTGACTGGAGCGAGAAGGCTGCGAAGGAAGCGAAGTCGCTCACCAACGTGCGCATCGCGGCGAGTTCCGCAGCGTCGAATTACGACCGTATTACCCCGCGTGCATCGTGGGATCTCGATCCGAACGCGGCCTACGTCCACATCGCGGCCAATGAAACCATCCGCGGCGTGGAGTTTCACGAAGTGCCGGAAACGGGCGCCGTAGCGCTGATCGGTGATGTGTCCTCGACGATCCTGTCGCGACCGCTCGATGTGTCGAAATACGCCGTGCTGTATGCCGGTGCGCAGAAAAATATCGGGCCGTCCGGATTTGTCGTGATGATCGTCCGCGATGACCTGCTCGAACGCTGTCCGAATGATATTCCTCGCATCTTCAACTACGCCGAACACGCGGCGCAGGACTCGATGTTGAATACGCCGAACACCTGGGGCTGGTATCTCGCCGGTCTTACCTTCAAATGGGTAAAGGCGCAGGGCGGGCTCGCCGCGATGGGCGAGCGCAATCGCGCGAAAGCCGAGCTGCTTTACGGCTATATCGACTCATCCGACTATTACCGCAATCCGGTGGAGAAGTCGTCGCGTTCATGGATGAACGTGCCGTTCGTGCTGCCACGTGACGACCTAGACGCCGCATTTCTGAAGGAAGCCGACGCGGCTGGCCTGCTGGCACTCAAGGGCCATCGTGCAGTCGGTGGCATGCGCGCATCGATCTACAACGCGATGCCGATCGAGGGGGTGCAGGCTCTTGTCGATTTCATGCGCGATTTTGCGCAGAGAAACGCGTAGGCGAGCCGCCGCCCATCCATCCAAGGATTGCCATGTTCAAGGTCCAAACCCTCAACAATATTTCGCGCAACGGGCTCGATCGCCTGCCCGCGAATCTGTACAGCACGGCGAACGAGGTTGCCGAGCCCGACGCGATATTGGTGCGTTCGGCCGACATGCTCAAGACGCCGATTGCGGCCAGCGTGAAGGCGGTCGCTCGTGCCGGCGCCGGCACCAACAACATCCCGGTGGCCGCGCTGTCCGCGCGCGGCGTACCTGTGTTCAACGCGCCGGGCGCGAACGCAAACGCAGTCAAGGAACTGGTGGTCGCCGGCATGTTGATTGCGGCACGCAACATCGCCGATGCGCTCTCATTCGTGCGTGATCTCAAATCCGGCGATGATCTGCATCAGCGCGTCGAGTCGGAAAAGAAACGTTTTGTCGGCGCTGAACTGTCGGGCAAGACGCTCGGCGTGGTTGGCCTCGGGGCGATCGGTGTCAAGGTCGCAAACGCCGCCCACGCACTAGGTATGCGCGTCATTGGATTCGACCCACACATGACCATCGATGGCGCCTGGCAGTTGTCGTCGCAGGTTTCGAAGGCCGGCTCGCTCAACGAGCTGTTCGCGGCATCGG
>JBDTWV010000162.1:0-6045 GCA_040006495.1 Dokdonella sp. | reverse complement strand
TGGCCAACTGGATGGTCCCCGGCAAGATGGTCAAGGGCATGGGCGGCGCGATGGACCTGGTCGCCGGCGTCAAGCGCGTGGTGATTCTGATGGAACACAGCGCGAAGAACGGCGAACACAAGATCCTGCCCGAGTGCACGCTGCCGCTGACTGGCGTGGGCGTGGTCAACCGAATCATCACGGACCTGGCGGTGTTCGATGTCACTGCAGAGGGGTTGCTGCTGGTCGAGCTCGCCCCGCATGTCGCCGTCGAGGAATTGCGTGCGAAGACCGGCTGCGCTTTTCACGTGCAGCCGTGAGCGTGGCTGCCGAGGACGACGCAAGCGGCGCCGACGCCTTCGCGACCGGCTTTCCTAAGGACTTCCTCCGGGCCTATCAGGCCGGGGTGATGCAGTACAGCTACCGTGGCCGGCGTTGTTGGAAAAGCCCCATCGACCTGGCGATCTACTTGAAGCTGTTGTGGGACGCGCAGCCCCGCACGATCATTGAAATCGGTAGCAAGGACGGTGGCAGTGCCCTGTGGTTCGCCGACATGGCCCAGGCCTTGGGACTGGACTGTCGCGTGGTGACTGTCGATATCGCGCCGCCCGCGGACCTTGTCGATCCGCGCATCACCGTGCTGCGGGGCGACACGTTACGGCTGGAGGATTGCCTGACTGATGCGCTGTGTGCGGCGCTGCCACGCCCCTGGTGGGTCAGCGAGGATTCCGCACACACTTTCGAAACCACGCTTGCGGCGTTGCAATTCTTCGACGCCCGCCTGTTGCGAGGAGAACGGCTGACGATCGAGGACGGCGTGTTGGCGGACCTCGGCTGGAGCGAGCGCTATGGTGGTGGCCCGAACCGCGCACTGGCAGCTTTCATGGCCGACAACCCGGGCAGATTCGAAGTCGATCGCGCCGCCTGTGATTTGTTCGGCAGCAACGTGACGTATTGTCCCAACGGATACCTGGTCAAGTGCTGATGCACGTCAACCAAGTGCCGCTTCCAACTCCGGCAGCAGCTTGAACAGGTCGCCGACCAGTCCGATGTCGGCGATCTCGAAGATCGGGCACTCCGGATCCTTGTTGATCGCAACAATCGTGCCGGCATCCTTGATGCCGGTCAGGTGCTGAATCGCGCCGCTGATGCCTACCGCGACATACAACTCCGGCGCAATGATCTTGCCGGTCTGGCCCACCTGCAGTTCGTTGGGTACATAACCCGCATCGACCGCCGCGCGCGATGCGCCGACCGCCGCACCGAGCTTGTCGGCGAAGTCGTAGATGATCTTGAAGTTTTCCTTGGAACCAACACCGCGCCCCCCGGAGACGACACGTTTCGCGCTCTGAAGGTCCGGACGATCGGACTTGCCGGCGGCCAAGCCGATGTAACGCGTGTGCGTCGGCACTAGCGCCTCGACCGAAACCGTCTCGATTGCTGCATTCCCACCGCGAGTGGCTTCCGGCCACGATGCCGTGCGCACGGTGGCGACCACGGGGTGGTCGGCTGGCGCCTCGACGGTGATGATCGCGTTGCCCGCGTAGATCGGTCGCTTGAACGTATGGCTGCCCTCTACCGCCATCACGTCCGATACCTGCGCCACGCCAAGCAGCGCGGCGACGCAGGGCATCAGGTCCTTGCCGAAAGTGGTGCTCGGGCCGAAGACGTGCGTATAGCCCGATGCAAGCTTCGCGACCTGCGGAGCGAGCACCTGTGCGATCGGATTGGCATTGGCGGCGTTGCTGACCGTCAGTACCTTGGCGACACCTGCGATCTGCGCGGCTTCCGCAGCCACACCTGAAGGATCGGCAGCGAGCACGATGATATCGATCGATTCGGGCTTCAGTGCCTGAGCTGCGGACACACATTTGGCGGTAGACGCGTTGAGCTTGCTGGCGAGATGTTCGGCGACGATCAATACCTTGCTCATTACAACAGTCCCTTTGACTTGAGTGCGGCGACCAGTTCGGCCGCGTCCTTCACCATCACACCCTTGCTGCGTTTTGGCGGTGGTGCGTAGTGGGTCGTCTTCAGCGTGTCGCCGGTATCGACACCCAGGTCGGCGAATGCGACCGTATCCATCGGCTTGCTTTTGGCCTTCATGATGTCCGGCAGTTTGATGAAACGCGGCTCATTGAGGCGCAGGTCGGTGGTGATGACGGCGGGTAGGTCAACCTCCAGAGTCTCCAGCCCCGCATCGACTTCGCGCGTGACGGTTGCCTTGCCGTCGCTGATTTCCAGTTTCGATGCGAACGTCGCCTGTGGGCGCCCCCACAGTGTCGCCAGCATCTGCCCGGTCTGGCTGGCGTCGTCGTCGATTGCCTGCTTGCCGAGGATCACGAGGTCAGGTTTTTCCCTCTCGATCAGCTTCAGAAAGGCGCGTGCCGCGGTCAGCGACTGGATCGGTTGGTCGGACACGACATGGATGGCGCGGTTGGCCCCCATCGCCAGGGCATTGCGCAGGTGCGCTTGCGCATCGGCGGGCGCGATCGTGGCGACGACCACTTCTGTGGCGATGCCCTTGTCGCGCAGGCGCAGCGCCTCCTCCAGCGCTATTTCGTCAAACGGATTGGCGGATAGCTTGACGCCATCCGTCACAACGCCGGAGCCATCCGGTTTGACCTGTATGCGGACGTTGTAGTCCACCACCCGCTTGTAACCGACGAGGATTTTCACCAATGATTTCCTTTTTGCAATGCGCAAGGATCGTGAGGCGATTTTACTGCCGCGCGCGGTGTTTCACTAGAAAGCCGGCGAATGAGTCATCCGACGGCGCCAATCTGCCGGTGATGCGGCGTTAGAGCGTAACGTGCGAAGCTCCGACAGCCGTGGAACATCGATGTATAGGTGCCATTGCGCCCTCCGTGGTAATTTGGCGCCAACTTTTCGCTCCGGACCGTCCCTATGAACCGCAAACTGCTTCTTATCCCACTCTTGTCCCTCATTGGGGCATGTAGTGCGCCCACCCCGGCGCCTGTGACCGCCCAGCCCGATTCCAACCCACCGTCCAGTGCGGCTCCTGCAACGGATAGCGCTGCGGCCCCAGCTCCGACCGACGACACCACCGCCCCCGTTGCGGCGGATAATGCCCTTCCGGAGGGTGTCGTCATCAGTGCGCCGTATGAGTTGCACTTGGATCACGTCATCACCAACTCCGACGGGCTGGTACGCAGGCAGGTGTCCTACCAGTATCCGGGCGCTGATTTTGCCGGCGCATCCAAGACGATTGAAGCTGCGTTCGAAGCGGCGGGATTCAAGCCGCGGGCGCCACGGACACAACCGAATGGGGATACGGTGTTGACGTTCGACAAGGGTAAAGCCGGGACGGCATATGCGATCCTCAAGCCTGCGTCAGCCGATCCATCCGAGCCTCGCGCGCTAATGCTTGATTTTCCCGCCAGCAAGTAATCATTCGTAAAAGAGTGGCGCCTCGCTGGAGAGGTGCCCAACGGCATGGGGATATGCATTTTTGAAGTGAGCGGTTTCGGCCCTGCCGTGCGATATTGGACTGCCATGCGTGGATGCTTGCTGCAGTCATGATCTTGCACATGGGGGGGGGTAGACCCTCCCACCTCGACCACCTCGAAGCCGAAAGCATCCACATCCTGCGCGAGGTGGCGGCCGGGTTTCGCCGCCCGGTCCTGCTTTATTCGGTCGGCAAGGACAGCTCGGTGCTGTTGCACCTGCTGCGCAAGGCGTTTTATCCGGCGAGGCCGCCGATGCCGTTGCTGCACGTCGACACCGGCTGGAAGTTCCGCGAGATGATCGCGTTCCGCGACCGCCGCGCCAGCGACACCGGCGTCGAGTTGTACACGCATACCAATCCGGAAGGCGTTGCACAGGGTGTTGGCCCGATCAGCCACGGTGCGACAACCCACACAGACGTGATGAAGACACAGGCGTTGAAGCAGGCGCTGGACATGCATGGCTTCGACGCCGCGATCGGAGGAGCCCGGCGCGACGAGGAGAAGTCTCGCGCGAAAGAGCGCATTTTCTCGTTCCGTAGCGCGCAACACCGCTGGGATCCGAGGAACCAGCGTCCGGAACTGTGGGCCCTTTACAATACGCGCCTCCACAAGGGCGAATCGGTGCGCGTGTTCCCGATCTCCAACTGGACGGAGCTTGATGTCTGGCTCTACATCCATCGCGAAAACATCCCGGTGCCGTCACTGTATCTCGCTGCCGAGCGGCCTGTCGTCGAGCGCGATGGCGCGTTGATCATGGTCGACGATGCCCGCTTGCCGTTACGCGAGGGGGAGTTGCCGATGCTGAAGAAGGTGCGTTTCCGTACCTTGGGATGCTATCCGCTGACCGGGGCGATCGAATCCGATGCCGACACGCTGGAGAAGATCATCGTCGAGATGCTTGTCGCCACGACCTCGGAGCGCCAAGGACGCGCGATCGACCACGATCCTTCCGCGTCGATGGAGAAAAAAAAGCAGGAGGGCTATTTCTGATGATCGTGCCTCCTGGCGATGCCCCGGCCGTGGTAGCTGCCTACCTGCGGCAGCACGAAACGATGGGCCTGTTGCGCTTCATCACCTGCGGCAGCGTCGACGATGGCAAGAGCACGTTGATCGGGCGGCTGCTGCATGACTCGAAATTGCTGTTCGACGACCAGCTCGACGCACTCGCGTCGGACAGCAGGCGCCACGGCACGCAGGGTGACGACATTGACTACGCGTTGCTGGTCGACGGCCTCGCCGCCGAACGGGAGCAGGGCATCACCATCGATGTTGCCTATCGGTTCTTTAATACCGACACGCGCAAGTTTATCGTCGCTGATTGCCCGGGGCACGAGCAGTACACGCGCAACATGGCGACCGGGGCATCGACCGCCGATCTGGCAGTGGTGCTGGTCGACGCGCGCAAGGGGTTGCTGACACAGACGCGGCGCCACAGCTACATTGCCTCTCTGTTAGGCATTCGTCATGTGCTGCTCGCGGTCAACAAGATGGACTTGGTCGACTACGGCCAGCCCAAGTTCGACGCGATCGTATCGGCTTACCGCGTATTGGCCGGGCAACTTGGCATCAACCACGTGCAATCGATCCCGCTGTCGGCGCTGAAAGGCGACAACGTCCTGCATCGCTCAGCTTCGATGCCGTGGTACGACGGTCCGACCTTGCTGGAACATCTGGAATCGGTGGATATATCGAGTGATGCAGCCGACATCGGTTTCCGCATGCCGGTGCAATGGGTGTGCCGTCCGGACCAGGATTTCCGCGGGCTAGCCGGCAATGTAGTTGCCGGCACGGTAAAGGCCGGAGACGCCATCGTCGCACTGCCGTCCGGTCGCCGTTCACACGTCGCGCGCATCGTGACAGCCGACGGCGATCTCGATGTCGCCACCAGTGGCCAGACGGTCACGTTGACCCTCACCGACGCGCTCGACGTCAGCCGCGGTGACGTCATCGCCAGCGCCGGTGATCCGCTGCAGGTCGCCGACCAGTTCGCCGCGCACCTGCTCTGGATGGGCGACGAAGCGTTGCTGCCGGGCCGGTCCTACTGGCTGCAGATCGGCGCGTCGACCCTGGGTGCGAGCATCACCGAGATCAAGCACAAGGTCGACGTCAACACGCAGGAGCAACTTGCAGCCAAGCTATTGGAGCTCAACGAGGTTGGCTATTGCAATCTGCACCTGGATCGTCCGATTCCATTCGAGGCCTACTCCGACAACCGTGAACTCGGCGGCTTCATCCTGATCGACCGGCAGACCAATGCCACCGTTGCCGCTGGCACGCTAGACTTCGCATTGCGGCGCGCCGGCAACATCCACTGGCAGCAGGTCGATGTCGACAAGCGCGCCCGCGCCCGGATCAAGGGCCAGCAGCCGCGGTGCCTGTGGTTCACAGGATTGTCGGGCTCAGGCAAGTCGACGATTGCCAACCTCGTCGAAAAACGCCTGCTGGCGATGGGCCACCACACCTATCTGCTCGATGGCGACAACGTCCGCCACGGCCTCAACAAGGACCTGGGCTTCACTGACGAGGACCGGGTCGAGAACATCCGCCGCGTCGCCGAAGTCGCCAGGCTCATGACCGATGCGGGCCTGATCGTGCT
>JBDTWV010000161.1:0-6052 GCA_040006495.1 Dokdonella sp. | reverse complement strand
GACCGATCCCGACGACCCGCCCGCCAGCGCGCCCACCACAGACGATCGCGGCGAAGTGTTCACTTCGACCGACGGGCGCACGCTGTATCTGCGCCCGATCCGCAGCACCGACGGCGATGCGCTGTTGCGCGCATTCGCGCGACTGACCCCCGAGCAGGTGCGTCTGCGCGTGTTTCACCCGATGAACGAACTATCCGCAGCAGCCGTTGGGCGCTTGTGCAACCTCAATCCGGCCATCGCCGCAGCTTGGGTCGCCACCGACGCCGATGGCGAAATCCGTGGCGACGCGAGGTTCTACGTCGATGCCGCCCGCGCTGCTGAATTTGCCTTGATCGTCGATCCCACGCTGACCGGCATCGGCATCGGCCACGTGCTCATGCAGAAGCTGATCGAGGAAAGTCGCATGCGTGGCCTGCACGAATTGTGGGGCGTGGTGCTCACTGAGAACAAGACCATGCTCGACCTCGCGCGCCGGATGGGCGCGACTCGCGAAGCGATTCCGGAGGAACCGGGTGTTCTTCGCATTCGCTTTGATCCACGTGAAAATTTGCCGACGGAGCCACGTGCCTGAAATGCGGTCCGCAACGAATCAGTCTGGCGACGCCAGCGCACCCGTACTTACCCTGCGTCCACGCAAACGCTGTTGCAAGCGCTCGAAGTAGATGTAAATAACCGGGGTAATGTAGAGCGTCAGCAACTGCGATGTGACCAGGCCGCCCACGACGGCAAGACCCAGTGGACGGCGACCCTCCGCGCCGGCTCCGACGCCGAGAGCGATCGGCAACGTGCCCATCAGCGCCGCAAACGTGGTCATCATGATCGGGCGGAAACGGATCACACACGCACCCAGGATGGCCCGTTCCGGCGTCTCCCCTTCGCGTTGTCGCGCAATCGCAAAATCAATCATCATGATCGCGTTCTTCTTGACGATGCCGATCAGCATGATGAGGCCAACCGCGCCGTAGAGATCTAGATCCTTGCCGAACACCATCAGTGTCAGCAGCGCGCCGAACACCGCAGTCGGAAGCCCAGAAAGAATCGTCAAAGGATGGATGAAACTTTCGTACAGGATGCCGAGCACGAGATAGATCACGAAGACCGCGAGCACCAGCAGGATGCCCATCCCGGCAAGTGAATCCTTGAATGATTGCGCCGTGCCTTGAAACGACGTGCTGATGGTCTCCGGCATCTTCAATTTCGCGATCGTCTTGCCGACACCGCTCACCGCGTCACTGAGCGCAATGCCTGGAGCGAGATTGAATGACACCGTGACGGCGGGCACCTGGCCGAGATGGTTGATCGTCGCCGGCCCGACTGAATGTCCCTGCTCGATGACCGCCGCCAACGGCACCAGCTGCGGCGCGCCCGAATTTGTCGCCCCGGTCGTCGCGGCAGCGCGACCGCTGAGATAGATCGAAGACAGCACGTTTGGATCGGCCTGCCGTTTCGGATCGACCTGCATCAATACCCAGAATTGATCGGTCGGCGTGTAGATTGTGGAAACCTGGGCCGGACCGAACGCGTTGTACAACGCCGTTTCGATCTGCTCGGGCGTCACGCCGTATGCCGCCGCGGCAGTGCGATTGATCTTGACGTCGAGCTGGGGACTGGCGATTTGCATATCGCTGGTGACATCGACGAATCCGGGCTCTTTCGCCAGTGCCGCGACCAGTTTCGGCGTCCATGTAAACAGTTGCTGCGTGTCGGTATCCTGCAGCGCCAACTGATATGTCGAGTTGGTCAGATGCGCGCCAATCCGGATCAACGGAATGTTCTGCAGGAATATCTTGAGGCCCGGAATGTCCTGCACCTTGGGCCGCAATTCCTGCATGACCGCATCGGCCGAGGCACGCTGGCCGAGTGGCTTTAGCTTGACGATCAGACGTCCAAGATTGAGCGTCGAACTGCTGCCACCGGCGCCGACGAAGGCAAGCACGCTCTCGACATTCGAATCGTGGCGGATGATTTCGACCGCCTGCAGCTGCTTCGCGCGCATCTCTTCGAAGCCGATGTCCTGCGCCGCCTCGGTGAACGCGAACAATTGCCCGGTGTCGTCGCTTGGCAGGAAACCCTTCGGGATGATGACAGTCAGATATCCAGTCGCGATGATCAGCGCAAAGAAGACACAGAGCACGATGAAGCGGTGCTCAAGCGAGACCAGCAGTGAGCGTCGATACGCCTCCTGCACGCGATCAAACGCGCCCTCACTCCATTGGTAAAGGCGCCCATGTCCCTGCTCATGCGCTGAATGCAACATGCGGCTGCACAGCATCGGCGTCAGGCTGAGCGCGACGAATCCCGATACGAGAACCGCGCTCACGATCGTGATCGCGAACTCGTTGAGCAGACGGCCGATGATGCCGCCCATGAACACGACCGGGATAAAAACGGCCGCCAGCGAAAGTGTCATTGAAACGATAGTGAAACCGATCTCGCGAGCTCCGTCCAGCGTCGCGGTCATGCGGTCCTTGCCCATCTCCATGTGTCTGGAAATGTTCTCCAGCATTACGATCGCATCGTCGACGACGAACCCGACCGATAGCGTCAGCGCCATCAACGACAGATTGTCGAGACTGAAACCGAGGCTGTACATCACCGCGAATGTGCCGACGATCGACATCGGCAGCGCCAGCGATGGAATCACCGTCGCGGAGAAATTGCGCAGGAACACGAAGATGACCATCACCACCAGCGCGAGCGCGAGCAGCAGGCTGAACTTCACGTCCGACACGGATTCCCGGATGCTTTCCGACCTATCGTACGTCACCTGCAGCTTGGCGCCCGCCGGCAGCGTGCGCTCGAAGGTCGGCAGCATCGCGCGGATATCTTCGACGACTTTTATCGTATTCGTGCCGGGCTGTTTCTGGATTGCCAACACGACGCCCGGTTGCGCATCGAGAAATGCACCGCCCTTGTCGTTCTGCACGCCGTCGTAGACGTGCGCGACGTCTTTCAGATGCACCGGTGCCCCGTTCTCGTACGCGACAATCAGATTGCCGAACGCAGCCGCTTCCTTGAGCTGCCCATCGACCATCACGTTGTAGATGCGATTGGGTCCGAACAATGTCCCGGTCGGCAGGTTTACGTTGCCGCTGCCTGCGGCCGCCGCCACTTGCTCGATACCGATACCGCGCGCGGCCAACGCATCGGGATTCAAATCAATGCGCACCGCATACTTTTGCGAGCCATAGACATTGACCTGCGCTACGCCTCCCACCATCGAGATCCGCTGCGCCAGCACGTTCTCGGCATATTCGTTGAGCGTCGACAGGCGCAAGGTCTTTGACGTGAACGCGATATACAAGATTGGCGAATCTGCGGGATTCACCTTGCGGAACGTCGGCGGCGTTTTCATCTGGGTCGGCAACTGGCGCAGCGCTGACGAGATCGCGGCGTGCACATCCTGCGCGGCTGCATCGATATTGCGCTCCAGTCCGAACTGCAGCGTGATCGACGTGCTGCCGAGCGAACTCGTCGACGTCATCGAATCGACCGATGCAATGGTCGAAAATTGCTTTTCCAACGGTGTAGCGACCGCAGATGCCATTGTTTCCGGCGATGCGCCGGGTAACGAGGCCGATACCGAAATGGTGGGAAAGTCCACATTCGGCAGCGCCGCAACCGGTAGTTCACGATAACCGACAATGCCGAAAACAAGAATGCCGACCATGACCAGCGTGGTCATGACTGGCCTGCGTACGAAGACTTCGGAAAAGTTCACGGATGCGATTCCGCAGTCCCTGTCGGTGCGAGCTCGGTTGGCCCGGATGCGGGCGATGCCTGTGTCACCTTGAGCGCGACGCCGCTTTCGACCCGCGACTGGCCGTCCAGAACCACGACCTCACCCGTGGCAAGTCCACTCCCGATCACCGCCTGACCGTCCACAACGCGAGCTACCGTGACGTGACGCTGCTCCGCCCGGCGATCGGCCTTGACGACAAACGCGTAGGTTCCATCCGGTCCGTTCTGGACGACGCGATCGGGCACCACTACGGCATCGGCGTCGTGACCGAGCGTCAGTTGGACCCCGACCTGCTGACCAGGCCACAACACATGTTCGGTATTGGTGAATTGCGCGCGCAGCCTGATTGTTCCAGTTGTGGTGTCGACCGCGTTGTCCACAAATGCTACCTGACCCTCGAGCATTCCCGTGACGCCCTTGATCGTCGCCGCGACGTCGAGCGGCGCCTTCTGTTGCGCCACCAAGGTGCGCCCCAGCATCGCCGCAGGTAGCGCGAAGTTCACATAGATAGGCTCGATCTGATTGATAACGACCAGTGCCTTGGTGTCGTTGGCCTTGAGCAGGTTGCCGGGCTGGATCAGGACACGACCGATTCTTCCAGCGATCGGCGCGCGAATACCGGTATAGCCCAAGGTGACTTTCACCGCCATGAGATTGGCCTGATCGACTTTTACGCTCGCGGCGGCCGCCTCGACATTGGTCTGCAATTGCTCCATCTGGTTCGCCGAGACATAGCCCTTGGCGGCAACCGGGGCATTGCGCTTGACCTCGGAACGCGCCTGGGCGAGCGCAGCCTGGTCCCTCGTCAATGCCGCTTGAGACTGGCGCAGTGCCGCCTGTGCGGGGCGCGGATCGATGCGGAACAGCAGTTGGTTGGCCTTGACGAATTCGCCGTCCTTGACCAGCACGTCGAGCAACTGGCCATCGATCATCGACGTCACTGCAACGCTGTTGATCGGCTCGACGTTACCCACCGCGCTGACCAGCACCGGCATGTCGCGAGCCACTGCGGTGACGACCGTTACCGGAACCGGTGCGGGAGGCGGAGGCGCCTCCTGTCGCGAGCAAGCTGCGACTGCGAGTGCACCCGCGATCAGGGCCAGAACCCTGCGCCGGGTTCCTCGTGCAGCGAATGGCATTCCTTACTCCTCAGGTTCGACCGCATATTTTGACCGATCGCGCGAGTTGCTGCCCGCCCATGTGTGGTAAACGTCCGGTAAAGGACGGCCATGACTTCTGGCCGTAGCGGTGGCCAGTTCGAACGCGATGACGTGCATGCGAAACGCGATCGCATCGCCACTCTTTCCCTGCCTCGAGTTGCTTGCACGCACAGCCCTGGCCTGACCTGGCAAGACAGTGCCTGCGCAAACTGCCGGCACAACGCACCGCACTGCTAGAATTGTCGGTTTGATGCTGTGCAGATTTGCCGCTGCACAGCGACTGAGCCCTATGACCGCCTCGCTGCTCGCTCCCTCACTCCCCACTTCAGCCAAACAGCGGCGCTACTGGAACGCGCCTGACGGTGCCTCGTTTGCGCTCGCGTTGGCCGCGGCCGGCCGCGCGCATGACGGCGTCGTCGTTGCCGTGACGCATGACACCCACGCTGCACATGCGCTGGAAGCCGAGCTCGCTGTTTTTGCCGGCAGCGACCTCGAAGTGCTGCAGTTCCCTGACTGGGAAACCCTGCCCTACGACCTGTTCTCGCCGCATCCCGAAGTCGTATCGCAGCGTATCGCGACGCTGTATCGCCTGCCGACGTTGAAGCGCGGTGTACTGGTCGTGCCTGTCGCAACCTTGATGCAGCGCCTCGCTCCGCGCAGTCATATTGCCGGCTCCGCGCTGGTGCTGGCGCTGAAGCAGAAGCTCGATATCGCCAGCGAGCAGCGTCGGCTCGAAGCGGCCGGCTATCGCAACGTGCCGCAGGTGCAGGAGCCCGGTGATTTTGCCGTGCGCGGCGCGCTGCTCGACATCTTCCCGATGGGCTCTGCGTCGCCGTATCGCATCGAACTGTTCGACGACGAAATCGACTCGATCCGCACCTTCGATCCGGAAACCCAGCGTTCGTCGAACAAGGTCGAACGCGTGCACCTGCTGCCGGCGCGCGAATTCCCGCTGACCGAGGAAACCGCACGTACGTTCCGCAATACCTTGCGCGAGCGCTTTCCGATCGATCCGCGTCGCTGTCCTTTGTACCAGGATATCCGCGAAGGAACGGCACCGGCCGGCATCGAGTACTACCTGCCGCTGTTCTTCAACGAAGGACGCCCTGGCGCGACCGAGACGCTGTTTGACTATCTCGCAGACGATGCA
>JBDTWV010000160.1:0-6054 GCA_040006495.1 Dokdonella sp. | reverse complement strand
AACGCCGCCTGCACATCGAGCAGGAGAACCTGATGATCCGGCTCGACCAGGAGCAGCAGAAGCCGGGTGAGGAATCCGACGTCTGGCAATGGGCGAAGCTGACCCAGGTCGATCCGCAGCCGTTCGAGACGCGCTTCGATCTGGCCGATCTCGACACCCGCGGCGTTGATGCGAAATTCACCCTCGATTTCCGCGGCCTCTCCAGCATCACGCCGCCCCCGAAAGGCAAGTCCGGCAAACCCGACGACCATCTCGTCGAGGTCGCCATCAATGGGCATGCGCTGGTGCCGCTGCATTGGAACGGTCGCGATGAAGTACGCCACGATTTCCTTGTACCGACCACGCTGCTCAAGGCGCAGGGCAACGTGTTGACCATGCATGTGCCCAAGCGCGCACTGCCGTGGGATGCCGCGGTCACCGCGGTCGACGTAGTGATGTTCAACTGGCTGGAGGCGCGCTATCCGGTCAGTGGCGATCTCATCGCCGGCAGCCTTCCGCTTGAAGTACGCGCGGACGCAACGGCGCCGCTGCAACTGGGCTGGCACGGCGCCGACGTTCCGGTTCTGTACGGCAGCGATGGCGTACGTCGTCCCGGTCGTGCGCTCGGCAATGGGCGCTACACATTCGCGGCCGCCGCAACCGGCGTCGAACTGTTTCCTGTGCTGGAAGGGCGTTTCGCCAAGCCGACTCTATTGCGCGCGGTCATCGGCGACGAATGGCAACATCCGGGCGTGGGCTACGACTATTTGATCGTCGCCCATCCGCGTTTGATCGACGCGATTCGCCCGCTCGCGGCATTCCACGAAAAGCGTGGCCTCAAGGTGGCGATCCTCGACGTCAACGCGGTCTACGACCAGTTCAACCACGGCATCACGCACCCGCAGGCAATCCGCAATCTGGTTGATGTTGCGTATCACCACTGGCCGACGAAGCCGCGCTTCCTGCTGCTGGTCGGCGATTCCAGCTTCGACATCCGCCACGAGACCTACAACGATCTCAACTATGCGAAATGGACCGACAACGAACTGCTGTTTCCCGGTCATTTCGGCGCAGTGCCGGGCACGCAGTACACGAACCTGCCGAAGAAACTTTCCGATCGCAACCTGATTCCGACCTGGCAATACCCTTCGCCCGAGGGTCAATCCGCGAGCGACAACCCGTTTGCGACCGTGCAAGCGGACGACTGGCATCCGGTCGTCGCGGTCGGTCGCTTCCCGGTAGTCGAGGCGGCCGAGGTCAGCGCGATCGTCGACAAGACCATCGACTATCTGTCCAAGCCGCAACTCGGCGCTTGGCGCCGCGACGTGATGTTCATCACCGACGAGATCGATGCGTTCAAGCAGGCCTCGAACGAGATCGCAGGCGCCATCGGCAAGGAAGGCTTCGTCGCCGACAAGGTCTACGCGAGCCCGAAGGAGACCGACAACGCGGAGCATCAGAACGCGATCCGCGAGGGCATCGACGACGGTCGTTTGATCGTGCATTTCATTGGCCACGGCGGACGTTACATCTGGCGCACTGGCCCGCCCGACCTGCGCAAGAACGCGGACCTGTTCACACTCGACGACGTGTCCTCGCTGAAGAACAGCTCGCGCCTGCCGATGGTCCTGTCAATGACTTGCTATTCCGCACCGTTCGACAACCCGACCGAGGATTCGATCGGTGAGCGCTTCCTGCGCGAACCGGGCAAGGGTGCGATCGCGGTGTTCGCCGCGTCATGGCGCAACGCGCCGTCGCCTGCGTACAGCACGAGTATCATGAACGAGTTGCTGAAGCCGGGTGCGACCATCGGCGAGGCGATCGTGCGCGCGAAGAAGCAGTCGCAAGACCGGACTTTGGTCGAAATGTATAACCTGCTCGGCGATCCGGCAGTCGTGCTGGAGCGGCCGCGCGACGAAGCAAAAGTGCTGCTCGACGATGGTCGCTGGAGTAATGGCGTGCTGGTTGATCTCGGCCAGGCGAGCTTCGCGGGCACCATCGCAATCGACTGGCTCGACGCGAAGGGCAACAAAGTCGCCTCGTCGAACTACCGGTCAGACGATGCGCGCTTCCGTCTGCCGATTCCAACGCTGGCTGCTGGCAAGGTCGCCGCGGTACGCCTGTACGCCGCGTCGCCGACGACCGGCCGCGACGCGGTCGGTGGCCTCGATTTTCCAGAACAGTCCGTGCCGCCGAAGTCGATACTGGTTGCGCTGGCCGAGCGCTGGCGCGAATTCCGGCGTCCCCCGTACACGCCTCCGGTGCGTCATGCGGACACGATATTCATGTCCGATTTCGATGCGCCGCAAGCGGCCCCATCTGCGACGCCAGGTCGGTAAGGGCCGAGCTGGAGGCTCTATTCGCTGTCCGTAGTCTCCGGATCGCCGTCGGCGGGCTCTTCGCTACGCGCCTTGTCGAGTCCCGCTCGCAAGCCTTCAGCGCGCTTGAAGAACGCCGCTTCGCCGTGCGCGCTGACGAGGCGCAGCGACGGCGGCTGCAGGCGTTGCAGGAGCACCGGTTGTCCACTGTTTGAGCGCCAATCCGAGAGCTTCAGGGTTTGCATGGTGATGCCGAGCGCGGCCACAGCGACGACTGCGGCCGCCTTGATCGGCAGGCGCGTGCGTCCAAGCACGCTCAGGTGCGCGAAGCAGACCGCGGCAAAGGCGAGCCATGCGCCGATATAGATAAAGCGCTCGAGTGCGGTCCACGAGAGGGCGAAGGCACCGAGCTGGGCAAGTTGCGCGTACAGCGTGTAGAGCAGCAGCCCGGCGCCGACGATCAGCAGATGCTGGCCGTAGCGCGCCTGTCCGTTGAAAATGCGCGACAGCACGCTCCACGCCGAGGTCCAGATCGCGATCATCACCGCCAAGGACAACAACGGCGTCAGGTAGCGGATCAACTTCGGCTCGCCCGTTTCGCCGAGCCACAGTTCGAGCAGCGCGAGTGCGAACACCGCGATGAAGCAGGCCAGCGCGATCGGCCAGCGCGGTAAGTCGCGCAGCAACGGCCGTTCCGCCGGCACACCCTCGCGCGAACTGCGCACGCGCAGATCGGTGACGCCGATGCGCAGCGTGGTGCTGGCATCGACGACAACGCGTGCACGGCGCGTGCGCTCGCCATCGACGTACAGGCCATTGACGCTGCCGAGATCCTCGGCGAACCAGGCGCCGCGATCGTCACGCAACAAGCGCAGGTGATGTGCCGCAACGTGTGGATCATCGAGAACCAGATCGTTGTCGTAGGCACGTCCGATCGTGAGTGGGCTCGTTGCGATCCGTTGCCGAGCGACCACTTCATGATGGCGCGACAGCACCTCGATCCAGGTCACTTCGTCCACGTCACCGCTCCCATGAAGCGCTGCGTCACGGCGAGCGCATTGTCGTAGCTGACGCCCTGCAACACGAGGCGCGATACCAGCGCCTCCTTGGTGCGGTCCTGGGTGATCGTGGTCACCGCGACATCGTAGATGCCGGCGAAATCCCGATACGCTCGCGCGCACCAGACCGCGCGCAGCACCGGCGCGGTCGCCACGTCGGCCGGAGCGACGAAATCCTCGTGGCATTCAGGCTCGGTCAGGCGCTTGCGCGACCACGAACGCGTCATCGCAGCAGAGCCGTAGTACTGCGACGCGAATGCGGCGAACTGGAATGCATTCAGATCGGTGCTGCGCAGATAGGCATGGCTGAGCTCGACGCGGCCACTCTCTATGTCCTCGGCGATGAACAATGAACTTTGTGAGGTACAGCTGGAGCCATCCATCTGCGCGCGCGGTTTCGGGGTCTGCTCGGCGTTGGTACGCGCCCAGCAGTTGAACCACGGCGCCGCGATTTCGGGTGCCTGATACGGACCGAAGGTGGTCGCGCGCAAACCCTTGTCGTCGAGTGATTGATAGAACCCTGCTTGCCAGTCGAGCAGTTGGCGATCGATCTCGTCACGCGCACCCGGCAGGGTCAACGGTGCATTCTTGCGCGCGCGCTCAAGCAACGCGGCGGCCTTGGCCGCCGGCACAAGAAAGCTGACCAGCTCACCGTCGAGGCGCTTGGCGACGTTGATGCCGGCGACCTTGCCCGCTTCGGTGACCGCCGGTCCGCCGCTCATGCCCGGATTGATCGCGCCGGTGAAATGCACGCGCTCGTTGTAGCTGCGCTCGACGAAGCCGTTGTAGGTGCCTTCGACGATCGTGAAGCCAAGATCGAGCGGATTGCCCATCGCGTACAAGCGCTCGCCGCGCGGCAGCTCGCCGGCAACCGCGGCTGCGTCGAAGTCGAGGTGCGGCAGATCGGCGCCGTCGAGCTTGACCACCGCGAGGTCGTTCGCAATGTCGATTGCCAGCAAGGTGAGGGCACCGTGGACACCGTCCGGCCGCATATATTCCAGGCGATAGGTTTTGGGTTCCAGGGTGTATTGCGAAACCACGTGGTAGTTGGTGATCGCGAGGCCGTTGGCGGAGACCATGAAGCCGGAGCCAATCGAGGATTGGCGACCGGCCGCCTCGACCAGGGTGCGGATCTGCAACAGGCTCGACCGCGTGCCGGCGTAGATGCCTTCGGCGGCTGCCGAAACCTGCACGGCACTGATCGACGCTGCGGTCGGCGGCGGCGGCAACGCCTGTGCTAACAGTACGCTGGGTGCAAGCAGCGCGGCGAGGCAAATGATCCAGCCGGCCCGGCAATCCGTCATGACGTTGTTCATCGGAATTCTTTTCAGCCTATTGTGGTTCGTGCGCGGGTTTCAACGCGAGTGATGTGCGTTGCATCCAGAGGCCAAAATCATGACGGCGACGCATGCCACTCAGGTTTCGCCCGCGCCGACTATTTCGCGATACGCGGCGACGGTCGCATCGACGCAGCCGGCCCACGTGAACGCGCTCGCACGCTGCACGCCGCGCAGCGCGGCACGGCACCGCCACGCGTCGTCCTCGATCAACTTCAGCAGTCCCTCGCGCAAGACCGCATCATCGAGCGGATCGACCAGCAGTGCGATGTCGCCGGCGGCATCGCGCGCGATTTCCGGCAACGACGACACGTTCGAGGTCAGCACCGGTACGCCGCTCGCCATCGCTTCGAGTACCGGCAGGCCGAAGCCTTCATACAGCGACGGGAACGCGAACGCGTGTGCGCCGGCATACAGCAACGGCAATTCGTGTTCGGTCACATAGCCGAGTCGGCGGATCTCGCCGCGCACCTCGAACGGGGCCAGCACGCGTTCTAGTTCTGAGTTGAGCCAGCCGCGCGCACCGACGATGACCAGTGGATGGCGTGCGCGCAGCGCGTCCGGCAACGCGACGTAGGCCCGCACCAAGCGCGCCAGATTCTTGCGCGGCTCCTGGGTCGCAACCACGAGCAGATACGCGCGTTCGGCGAGACCATGCTTGGCCAGCACCGGGATCAGTTCATCGCGCCCGCGCGGCCGATACGCCGCATCGACACCGAGGGCCACCACGCGCAGCTTCGCACGTGCGACGCCGAGCTTGGCCACGATCTCGTCCGCGATGAACGTCGAATCGGTGAGCACTACCGATGCCTGCTCAAGCGTGCGCGGCAAGTGGCGATCGAGGAATCGCACGCGCTCGGATGGGTGCGTCTCTGGGAAATTCAGCCACGACAAATCATGCACGGTAGTCGCGGCCGGCCCCGCGAACGGCATCAACACGTAGTTGGGTGTATGCAGCAACCAGTCGTGCATGCGTCGCGTGTGCACCCGAAACAGCGCGGCTCGCAGTTGCGTATAGGCTTCGAGCGCTGCGCCCTTGAATGGCACGTTGCGGCGTAACGTGGCGATCGTCTGATTCGCGGCCAGTGCGTGTTCGGGCTCGTCGACCCAGCGATATGCCGAGTACAGCCGCAGCGCCTCGATCTGGCGATGCTTCGCCAAACCCCGCGCGAGTTCCAGCGCATAGCGCCCGATCCCGGTCAACGGCGCGGTGATCGCATCGACATTGAAGATCACCTTCATGCGTGCAGCGCCCGCCGTGGACGAGACGCTACCGCGCGCTCGACGCTGTTTGGTGGGAGCGCCGGCAGGCGCGATGCGTTCGTTGCGCCTGAGCCAGAACATCGCGCCTGCCGGCGCTCC
>JBDTWV010000159.1:0-6069 GCA_040006495.1 Dokdonella sp. | reverse complement strand
AGCGAGTGATTCGATGGCAGCTGGCGCACCAATCGCGAGCACTTCAACCCGACCGTCTGACAGGTTTTTCGTGTAACCGCACAAATGTAACCGCTGTGCCTGATCGCGCGTCGAGGCGCGAAAGCACACGCCTTGCACCGTTCCGCTGATCAGAAAGCGCACCGCCGCGTCCATCGTCAATAGTCTCGATGAAGTCGGATCACGACAACGCGACGATCGTCGTCATTTTTTTGGCAGCGTCAATACCGTGGCCGCAGCAATCGCCTGCTCCAGCACCTGGATCTTCAGCGGGCCAATGATCTTCTTCGCCACGCTGCCATCGGGCGCGATCAAGTACGAGGTCGGCAGACCGCGCGGCGTGTCGAAATCCTGCGGCGGATGCAGCGTATCGATCATCGCGATCGGATAGCTGACCGTATGCTGCTTCAGGAAGTCCTGCATGCCGGCATGATCGATATCGTCGAACGCCAGACCAATCACACTGACATCTTCGCGCTTGGTATTGAACGCCGACAGCGCCGGCATTTCCTCCAGACACGGCCCGCACCAGGTCGCCCAGAAATTCACCAGCACCCAGTGCCCGCGCTGCTTGCGCAAACTCCACGGCCTGCCGTCGAAGGTGGTGACCTCCAGTACGGGTGTGGTCTGATCTTTTGGTTCGGGCGCACGCACTTGGGTGTCCGCTTGCGTCGCGGGAACGGTCGTCGCAGCCGGCGGCGGAGTGGCTGCGGTCGCCGGATCCGAAGCCGGTTGTGGCGAGCACGCGACCAGCAGCGAAATCACTAGTGGAAGCCCTATCTGCGGCAGAATCAGGCGGAAGGAGGTTGGCATACGGGAGTTTCCTGCTGGGGTTCGAAAATGGTGTCGAGCTTGCGCTTGAGACTCTGCCGTAGCGGCAATCGCAACGCGTCCAATGCGGCTTCGGCAGCATGACCCAGTGCGTCATCGCGGCAAGGCAGGTTGGCTTCTCGGGTAGGCACACGCAAGCCGGCGGCTTCGTAGATTTCAGTCATCGCCACGGCCGCAAGATCGCGCGAAAGCAGCCATTGCCCGGACTCCTCGCGTTGCACCAGGTTGATCCGGCCGAGTGCACCCAGCATGTCCTGCAACATGTCGTCGGTCAGCATCGGCTCGAGTTCGTGCAATTGTTCGCTTCCCAGCCCTTCGCCACGCACGCGCGCTTCCGCGAAGCGACCCAGCAATCGCAGCATCGCGTATATCTCGAAGCCCTGCGGCAGTCGGACTGCTGCCGGCTGGTAGCGAAACGAGGACAGCGACGCTGCCAACGATGCGCCCAGCAGAATCACCACCCATGAAATCCAGATCCAGAACATCAAGATCGGGATTGACGCCAGCGCGCCGTAAATCTGCTGATACGCCGCTCGCGTGAGGTAATACGCCACCGCGTACTTTGCCAGCTCAAACAACACCGTGGCCAGCACACCACCAGCCAGCGAATAGCGAAAGCGGACGCGCCGATTGGGAATGATGAAATACGCCCCAGTGAACGCACATAGTTCCATGAAAATCGGAGTCAAACCAAGCAAAAACTTCCACGCATTCTGCTTCTCGGCGCCGGCGAGGAATGGCTGCGAAAAAAAGTACGATGAAATCGCCAGGCTCAGAACCGCCAGCAGCGGACCCAAGGTCAGCGCCACCCAGTAAATGCCGAACCGCGACAGCCAGCGTCGATGCGTTGGCACCCGCCAGATGCGGTTGAACGCATCCTCGATGCTCCACATCATCATCACCGAGGTCACCAGCACGCCGATCGCGCCCAGCCCGGTCATGCCGCGTGCGCTGGCCGCGAAATCATGCAGGTAATCGGCTACTGCGCGCGCGGCTTGCGGCACGAAATTGGAGAAAATGAAACGCGTCAGCGAATCGCCCCATTGCTGGGAGACCGGAAACATTGAGACCACGCCGAGCACCGTCGCAGTCAGCGGTACCAGCGCGAAAATGGAGGTGAAACTCAACGCGCCGGCGGTCTGGAAGCAGTTGTCATCGAAGAAACGCTTGAGCAAAAACCGCAGGAACGACCGGATGCGTTCGCGATCGACGGCTTGCAAGCGGCTGATGAGGGGGCTGGGGTGCGCCATCCCCGAAGGATAGCCCAAGCCCACTGCACCGTCCGTGCAGTGCATCGCGCCCAAGGCAGCCAGTGACGCGGTTTGGCGTTAGGCTGTCGGCATGTCCGAGATCCTCATTTTGTTTTACAGCCGCACCGGCGCGGTGGCTGCGCTGGCGCGCCAGATCGCGCGCGGCGTAGCCGAAGTCGATGGCATGACCGCGCGACTGCGCACGGTGCCGCCGGTCACTGCAATCACACAGGTCGCAGCACATCAGGTGCCGGATGAGGGTGCGCCCTATGTCGAGCGACACGATCTGGATGAATGTGCTGGCTTGATCCTTGGCAGCCCGACCCGCTTCGGCAACATGGCGGCGCCTCTGAAGCATTTCCTCGACGGCACAGGCGCCGAATGGGCGTCAGGCACCCTGGTGGGCAAGCCTGCAGCGGTGTTTACCTCAACCTCAACCCAACATGGCGGCCAGGAATCGACCCTGCTCTCGATGCTGTTGCCGCTGCTACATCACGGCCTGTTGATCGTGGGATTGCCGTTCACCGAAGCAGCGTTGACCAGCACCAGCACCGGCGGCACGCCGTATGGAGCCAGTCACGTCGCGGGCGCTGACAATCAACGGCCGTTGAGCGAGGACGAGAAATTACTGGCGCGCGCGCTGGGCAAACGCGTCGCGCAAATCGCGTCGCGGCTGGCGCGCAAATGACATCACGCACATTGGCTTGGCTGGCTGCGATCGCGTTGCTGCTGCTGCAGATTCTTTGGCACGCGGTGCTGGCGCCGCCGCGAGAAGTGTCGGGCTGGGTGTACGCCGCATTCTTCTGCCTGCCGATGCTGCCGGCCCTCTGGTTGCTGGCGCGGGGGTCGCGTGCTGCGGCGCTCGTCGCGGCAATCGCGGCTTTGCTGTATTTCTGTCATGGCGTGATGGAAGCGATGAGCGCCCCCAGCCAACGCACGCTGGCGCTGCCGGAAATCGTGTTGAGCGTGATCATTATCGTGGCCGCAAGCTGGAACGGCATGCGCGGGCGCTTCCGGGGAAAAACCATTCCGGCGGAGTAGCAATTCGCCTGCAAGAATACTCATCAAGCAGCACTCATCTAAAGCAAGGCACTGGCATGGATCAGTTGTGCATCGTCACTACCGGCGGCACCATCGACAAGATCTATTTCGACGACAAGTCGGATTTTCAGGTGGGCGATCCGCAGATCGGTCGCATCCTGGAAGAACTCGGCGTCGCGTTCCGCTTCAATGTCATCCCGATCCTGCGCAAGGACAGCCTGCACATCACCGATACCGATCGCGAGTTGTTACGCGACACCATCGCCGCGCAGGCGGCCGCGCACATACTGGTGACGCACGGCACCGACAGCATGGTCGAGACCGCGCGTGTGCTGGCCGATATTCCGGGCAAAACCATTGTGCTGACCGGTGCGCTGAACCCCGCGCGCTTTCGCGGCTCGGACGCCGAATTCAATATCGGGACCGCAGTCGGCGCGGTGCAATCGCTGCCACCGGGCGTGTATATCGCGATGAACGGACGCATCTGGGATCCATCGCGCGTACGCAAGAATGTCGATGCCAATCGCTTCGAGGCGATCTGATGAAAAATTCCTTGTCCGTATTTCGTCGTATCGCGCAACTTGCCGTTTGCGGTTTTACTATCGCGCTACCGGCATTGGCAACCGATACCCACGGCAACCTACCACCCGATGGCACCATCGGCCTGTTGGACGCGCCCGCGCTGATGGGCACCGGCGCCTGCACTCAGCGCAGGGGCGCGAAATACATCCTGTGTTCTGCGCCCTCAGCGAATGCGCCTAGCGTTGGCACACTGGAAGCACAGGCTTTGCCCGCTGGTCAGCATGCGTGTTCGGAAGACGCGCTGGTACCGCGTGTGCGCAAACCCGGCGATCCGTGGCCAGCACCGGTTCCGGTGCGCGAGTTTGCGCCGGGCCGCAGCGGGTTGATTGCGATCGAGCAACGCCCTGGCTGGGCACGCATTCTGCTCGGCAATGGCGATGCCTGGCTTGCACTTCCACCCGGCGCAGGGCTGCACGATTACGGTCACCTAGGCCTGTTAACGCAGCCGATCGTGCTACCGGCATGGGATGGCCGCGTGTGCGAGCGCAAGAGTCTGGAATCCTGTCACACGGTGGCACTGCCTAGCCGCACGTTCCGGATCAATCGCACCGAATCGGTCGGAGCGGACCTGTGGTTTCAGGTCGAGTTTGGACTCTCTGCCTGCGACGGTCCGGCCAAGCCCGGGCAGGCGGTCGTGCGTGGCTGGATTCCCGGTTACGGCCGCGCTGGACTGTTCGGCCGACGCGCACTGACTACCTGGTGGCGACCGCGCGGTTGCTGAGCGACTTTCGCTCATGGATATAAACGTCAACGGTTGCGTCCGAATTGTGTCTGGGTCATGCGGGTTGAACGTTTAATGCAACGCCCGCCGGCGCCGCCCATGCTGCCCTATCGCACACCAACGCTAGGGCGCGACCACTGGATTCTGGACAATGCGCTGGCCGATCCAGATGCCGTACGCGAGCGTTGTCTGGCAAAAACCGACTGGATCGAAGGCTATCCATTCAAGCCCGAGAGCTGGCCCGGCCTGCGTGCAATTCCGGCGTTGCAGGACGATGAACTGGTGCCGCTTGAAGCTTGGGTGCGACAGGCCACCGGGGCGAGCCGCCTGTGGCAGAACGCCACCGAATAAGGCGAGCGGTTGAATCACAATTGCGTGCAAGTCGTCGGCGCCAGCGAATGCGAGCCGCTACCGCACACCGATTCGCGCGCGCTATGTCGCTATGCCGCCGTGCTGTATCTGAACCCTTCGGTTCCCGATCACTGCGGCACCGGTTTTTATCGACAACGCCTGCCCAATGGACAGCTCGGTGGCAATACCGTCAGCGGGCGTCACCGCAATTTGGTGGATGCGCTGGGAACGCGGTTTGTGCCGTCTGAATCGTTTGTCGAGGATGTCGCCATCCGCATCGCTATAACCGCCTGCTGGTCTACAGCGGCAACCTGATCCACAGCGCCAGCCGTTCTCCTTTGGCAGCACATTGACCGACAAACGCATGGCTGCGATGTTTTTCTGGGTGGCGTAGCCGTGGCTGCAATGTGTTGAACCGATTACTTCCAGAACTGCAAGCAAGGCGCTTCAGCAAAAAAATCCCCCGGGGCTTGCGCACCGGGGGACAGAATTTAGCCTTGTTATCAGGCCAGTCCCGCCGCATTCGCGACGAGGCTGCCTTGTCTAGCTGTCTTAGTTGATGACGGCCTTCAGCGTTTCACCCGAGAATCCAACGTAAGCCCGGACATTCATGTAGTACGTACCGGCCGCAGGGGAGTTAATAGTGCAAGTCTCGGTGCTGCTGCTGGTGTACGGACGGCAGGTGTAGCTCGTGCTGGTCGGCGCGCTGCCAGCCTTCACGTAAAGGTCGGCATCACCCGTGCCGCTGGCGATGTTGACTACCAGGCTGGTCTTCCCGGCCGGAACGACGATCGAGTAGGTCGATGAGACCCCGCCCGTTGCCACCGTCGGCAGAGTCACCTGTGTGCCGCTGCACAACAGAGTGCCGCTCGGGGTGCAACTGCCGCCACCGCCACCGCCGCCTGCCGTGTAGCTGCCCTTCAGCGAGACACCGCTGAAGGTCGCATAGGCGTTGAGCATGATGTAGTAGGTCCCCGCCTGCGCAGTGCTGATGTTGCAGGTCTCGGCATTGCCGTTGACGTACGGACGGCAGTCGTAGCTGCTGAGCGTGGGCGCCGAACCGAACTTCACGTACATGTCGGAATCACCCGTCCCGCCCGACTGCACAAAGCTCAGACCAGTTGCACCGGCAGGCACCACCATCGTGTAGCTCAGCTGGTTGCCTGTACTTGCCGCCAGACCGGTGACCGCCACGCCGTTGCTCAGCACGGTGCCGCCACCGCCACCGCCGCCAGATACCGCCACCGACGAGGTCTTGCTGTTGGTCGCGCCACC
>JBDTWV010000158.1:0-6094 GCA_040006495.1 Dokdonella sp. | reverse complement strand
GCGGCGGTGACTTGCCGCCGCGCAAAGAGTGCGCGCCGTTATGGCTCGATCGTGTGCTCGCGCAACTGCCGCACATCGAGTTGACCGTGCTGATTGGCAGTTACGCGCAGCGCGAATTTCTCGGCAAAACCGGCAAGTCCAGTCTCACCGAAACGGTCACCGCGTTTGCCGAATACGCGCCGCAGTTCGTCCCGGTGCCGCATCCATCGCCGCGCAATACCGCATGGTTCCAGCGCCATCCCTGGTTTGACACAGACCTGTTGCCGATCTTGCGCGAGCGTGTCCACGCGGTGCTCGCGCCGACGAACCAACGCAATGATCCGAGAGGTGAGCCATGAGTGCGGCAAAAAAATCGGCTGAGCGTGACATCGCGATCCAGCGAGCCTATGCAGACCCGACGGCGCACGACGGCTATCGAGTGCTGGTCGATCATTTCTGGCCGCGCGGACGCAGCAAGGTCGTGCTGAAACTCGATGACTGGGCGCGCGACATTGCGCCGAGCGCCGAGCTGATCCACTGGTTTGGCCACGATCCGGCGCGCTGGGAGGAGTTCCGCACGCGCTATCGCGCGGAACTCGCCGCGCCGGAGCAGCTCGACCGCCTGCAGGCGCTGCTCACCGCAACCGGTAAACAGCGCATCACCCTGGTCTATGGCGCGCACAGCGAAACCGAGAATCAGGCGGTGGTGCTGCGCGACGTACTACGCGAGCAGATTGCCCTGAAGCGCTAGGAGAGCCATCCGCCGAAGTGCGCGGCTGCGCCCGGCCGGCTGCCTTGGTGCCACCGGGTGTTGCGCATGCGGATTGGCGTAGTAGGCTCGCGGGATATTCCCCGCACCCGGTTCCGACATGGCGTCCCTTTCCACCAAACTCGCAGTACTGATCGATGCGGACAACGCGCAACCGGCGGTCGTCGAGGGCTTGCTCGCCGAGATTGCCAAATACGGCACCGCGACCGTCAAACGTGCCTACGGCGACTGGACCGGCCCGCAGCTCAAGGGTTGGAAAGAGGCGCTGCTCAAACACGCGATTCAGCCGATCCAGCAGTTTCGCTACACCACCGGCAAGAACGCGACCGACTCGGCGTTGATCATCGACGCGATGGATCTGCTCTACGCGACCAAGCTCGGCGGATTTTGCATCGTCTCCAGCGACAGTGATTTCACCCGGCTCGCGGCGCGGGTGCGCGAAGCGGGGTTGGTCGTTTACGGATTTGGTGAGAAGAAGACGCCGATGCCGTTCGTCTCGGCCTGCGACAAATTCATCTATACCGAGATCCTGATCGACAACGACGAGCACGAGGACGAGACCGTTGCGGTGCGTTCCGGTGCGCAGCTCAAGCAGGACACGCGCCTGGTGACCCTGCTGCGCAATGCGCTCGACGCGTCATCCGACGATGCAGGCTGGTCGCATCTCGGCGCAGTCGGCAGCAACATCGCCAAGCAGGCACCGGAGTTCGATCCGCGCAACTATGGCTTTCGCAAGCTCAGCGAGCTGGTCGCCGCGAGCGGCCTGTTTGAGATCGAAAAGCGCAAGAGCGGTGACGGCACGGCCAGTGCGACCTATCTGCGCAACCGGCGCGGTGCGCGCAAAAGCGCCAAGGCGGGCAAGAATTGATTGCGACGCGGGTTATTTGTCGGCGCTGAAGTGCAGGTCGGCGTCGAATTCGATATCCGCCTCTTCCTGCTTGAGGCGCAGGCGTTCGATGTCATTCGTCGCAGCGCCAATCGCCTTGGGCGGATGCAGATTCGGCAGGAAAGCGCGCACCCAGCCGAGCAGGGACGGTTGTGCGGAAATCGGAGAGCGGTCGGTATTAACGGCGAAGATCGGCGCGGCGCCCGTGGGCGCGATGTTCGGCACCGCGCGAGCGGCCAGATTCGCTTGTTGGACGATGCCTGCGGGCGGCATCGAGTAATTGCCCGTGCGCATGCGCCGCGCCCAGCCATCGACCTCGCGCTTTGCGGCATCCAGCGAATCGAAAAGCTCCAGACTGCGAGTCGGCAACGGGCGATCCCACCAGGTCAGCGCGTACTGTCCCGACCACGGGCCGGAGATGCCGGCAACTGCCTTGCCACCCAGTTCGGCGATCGTGACCAGACCGTCGTAGCGCGTACGCCAATGGATGTTGCCAGCGTCGACACGCGGCGCTGCCCCTTCGCGGTCTGGCTGGTGAACGTTGTTCATCATCTCGATCGTGTCGTAGGACGGCCCGGTAGCGATGTAACAGTCGCGGACACCATCGATCGCGTCGACCATGGGATGGAACGAAGGGTGGGCCGTGCTGCGGGCTTCGTGCTGGCGCGCGCCATCCATCATGGGTTCCCACGCTGCTATCGAATATGTCTGTGACGTTTGTAGCAAGAGACGTGCCACTGAACGTGTGGCGTTGCGTCGATGCGACAACGGCGGACAACGCGTGGAAATGCCGATCTTTGGCACTTTCGGCCCAGTGGCGGCGCGCAAACGATGGGCTACAGTCGCGCCCTGTCCTCTTCCTTGATCGTGGACTCACGCTGATGACGCTGCAAACTCTTGCCCCCGCGGCATTCGCGGTTCTGGTCGTCACTGCACTGTATGTCCGACGCATGCGGCGCCTGTTTGGTCGCCAACGGGTGCAGCCGGCGCGGATGAAATTCCGCATCGTGTTCCTGCTCTTGGTCGGCGCGCTGCTTCTGCTGCGCGGGATGGCGCACGCGGACATCGCCGCCGCTGCGATGGCCGTCGGCCTGGCCGCGGGCTGTGCGCTCGCGCTGTTCGGTCTGAAACTGACACGTTTCGAGACCACGTCAGAGGGGCGTTTCTACACGCCGCATGGCGGGATCGGACTGGCGTTGTCGGCTTTGCTGATTGGTCGTCTCGCGTATCGCCTTATCGTGCTCTGGCCGCAGCTGCAGGCTGCGCACGGCGCGGGTGCGGATCCGTTTTCGAGCTTCCAGCGCAGCCCGCTGACCTTGGCCATGTTCGGTCTGCTGATCGGCTACTACGTGGCCTACTACGCTGGCGTGCTGCGGCGCAGCGCGGGCGCGTACGGTTCCGTGAGTGGCCCGCGATAGCCGGTTGCCGTCAGCCTCTGCGCTGCAGAGCGCCCGATCCGCCCTTCGGGCACCTTGCTGCGCAGAGGTAGGGGAAACCAACGGCTTCGCTGCTTGCTGTTCGTTCCCCTGCGCAGCGGGGGAAGGTGCCGCACGCGGATGGGTGCGCCTTCGTCGCAGCCACGATCGCAAGAAAGCCGGATGGTCGCCTACCCGCCAGCACAATCGACCTGTCCGATTGCATCGCGCGCGCGCTCTCGCTGTAATGGCGGGCCGTGCGCCGTCCGTGTGCAATCCAAGGAGTGTCTGATGTCCATCGTGCGCATGAGCGATCTCGATCTCGCCGGTCAGCGCGTCCTGATCCGCGAAGACCTGAACGTTCCGATCGAGCACGTCGCCGGGCAACCGGCGCGGATCACCTCGGAGACACGCATCCTGGCAGCTTTGCCGACATTGAAGCTGGCTCTTTCGAAAGGCGCTGCGGTGATGGTGACCTCGCATCTGGGGCGGCCAAAAGAAGGCCAGTGGAGCGCCGAGGATTCGCTGGCGCCCGTCGCTGCGCGTCTCGCTGAACTGCTTGGCTGCGAGGTCCCGCTGATCCGCGACTGGGTCGATGGCGTCGAGGTGAAGCCGGGCCAGATCGTGCTGCTCGAAAATTGCCGCATGAATGTCGGCGAGGGCAACGACGATGACGCGCTCGCGAAGAAGTATGCGGCGCTGTGCGACGTGTTTGTGATGGACGCGTTCGGCACCGCGCATCGCGCGCAGGCTTCCACGCATGGCGCGATCCGCTTCGCGAAAATCGCCGCTGGCGGTCCACTGCTGATGGCTGAACTCGACGCGCTGGCGCAGGCGTTGCTGCATCCGGCGCTGCCGTTGCTCGCGATCGTCGCCGGCTCCAAGGTGTCGAGCAAACTTGCGCTGCTCGAAACGCTGGTCAGCAAGGTCGATCAGCTGATTGTCGGTGGCGGCATCGCGAACACGTTCATTGCCGCGGCTGGCTACACAGTCGGCAAGTCGCTGGTCGAGAGGGACCTGCTCGATGTCGCACGCAGGATCATCCGGGATGCGCAGGCGCGAGGGGCAGACGTGCCGATTCCATCCGATGTCGTCGTCGCGTCCGCATTCGCCGCGGATGCGCCGGCTACGGTGAAAGCGGTGGATGCCGTCTGTGACGCCGACATGATCCTCGATATCGGACCGGACACTGCAAAGCGCTATGCGCAGTTGATCGCGAAAGCGGGCACGGTCGTTTGGAACGGACCGGTCGGTGTATTCGAATTCGATGCGTTCGGCCACGGCACCGAGACACTCGCTCATGCGATTGCGACCTCGGACGCGTTCTCGATCGCGGGCGGCGGCGACACGCTGGCTGCGATCGAAAAATATGGTGTCGCGGACCAGGTGTCCTATATCTCGACCGGAGGCGGCGCGTTCCTCGAATTCCTCGAAGGCAAGCCATTGCCGGCCGTCGTGGCGCTGGAAGCGCGTTCGCGCTAGTCGTCACCGCAGCCGCGCATCTTCCCTGCGCTGGCATTTTTTCAACGCGCTACAGCCTGATCTTTCGGAGAATGTCGTTGTCCCTGATCCTGTTCGACCTCGACGGTACGCTGATCGATTCGGCACGTGGCATTTTCGCGACACTCGACTATGCATTCGAGCAGATCGGCGCGTCGTTGCCGCCGCCCGAGGTGCTGCGCAGCTGGATCGGGCCGCCGTTCTGGCAGAGCTTCCCGACCGTACTCGGCGACGATCCGGCGCGCATCGCGGCGGCGATCGAGCATTATCGGATTCGCTTCGAGCAGGTCGGCTGGTCCCAGCATGCCGTGTATCCAGGCATCGCCGAGCTCGTTGCTGCGTTGGCGCACGCGCAGCACGCGCTCGCGATCGTCACCACCAAGCCGCAGCCGCAGGCGCGCACGATCATCGATCACCTGCCGTTCGGCGCCGCCTTCACGCGGGTCTACGGCGCGTCGATCAGCGGACGCCATTGCGCCAAGGCCGAGATGATCGCGCAGGCCTTGCAGGATTTTGCGACGGACGCGAGCGATGCAGTGATGATCGGCGATCGCTATTTCGACATCGAGGGCGCGCGTGCGAATGGCGTGCGCGCGCTGGGCGTTGGATGGGGATTTGGCAGCCGCGCCGAATTGCTCGACGCGGGTGCCGAGGCGATCGCGACCGACCCAGCCGGGTTGCAGCGATTGCTGCAACCCGATGCAATCGCCGGTTCGATCAGACCAGCTTGATCTTCACGTCGACGTTGCCGCGCGTCGCATGCGAGTACGGGCAGATGTCGTTGTGCGCGGTGTCGACCAACTCTTGGGCGATGCTGTGCTCGATGCCCGGCAGGCTGACGTCGAGTTGCACCGCAATCGCGAAACCGGTCGGATCGCGCGGACCGATACCGACATGCGCGGTTACGCTCGCGTCGACCAGTTCAATCTGGCGCGTCTTCGCGACGTGGCGCACCGCACCTTCGAAGCACGCGGCATAGCCACACGCAAACAGGTCTTCGGGATTGGCGGCGCCACCCGCACCGCCCATTTCCTTGGGCAGACGCAGATCGAGATCGATCAATCCGTCGCTGCTGCGCACATGGCCCTCACGGCCGCCCTTGGCGGTGGCGGTGGCGGTATACAGAATCTTGGTTGGGTTCATCGGTGATCTCCTTGCGATCTTCGGGCGAATGCCTGGTTGCTTGCGCCTCCATTGTAGGCGCGCCGCGCGCATGCACGGAACAACGTGCTGCAACACGCCTCGCGTATGATCGCAATGACGACGAATGGGAGAGAAGTGGATGCCAACGCAAGAGCACGCACAGGCGCAATTGCGCCGCACCAAGATCATCGCCACGCTGGGTCCGGCGAGCGACGCGTCGGGCGCGCTCAAGCGTCTGATTGGCGAGGGCGTCGACGTGGTGCGGCTCAATCTTTCGCATGGCACGCCCGACGATCATCGCCAGCGCGCGGCCGCGGTGCGTGCGGCCGCCGCCGAGCTCGGCCGCGCGGTCGCCGTGCTCGCCGACCTGCAGGGGCCGAAAATTCGCGTCGAACGCTTCGC
>JBDTWV010000157.1:0-6135 GCA_040006495.1 Dokdonella sp. | reverse complement strand
CATCAAACTGCATGTTTATCGCGCGCTGGGAATGCGAACTCGATCGAGCGCAAGGCCCCTGATCGAACGGTTCATGACAGCGTCAAGTCTCAGCTCGTTCGGAGCGCACTCTCAATCTCGGTGATGCGTGGATCATCGCTTCTCAGTGCGGCCTTGCGCAGCGCGAGTGCCTCCCGCAACAACGGCAACGCATCAGCCGAACGCCCGAGTGCGAGATCGACGTGCGCTTGCAGAAGCAGGCTGTCGGCGATCAGCGCATCGCCAACTGGATATGACGCCCGCGCCGAGGTCAGTGCCTTTTGCGCCGTTCCATCAGCACGCTGAATGTCGCCGCGCGCCAGCTCTGCGTCGCCCTGCCAAGTCAGCGCGTCCGCATACTCGAAGTGCTGCTCGCCCACCGATGCTCGCAGCGCAGCCAGCGCCGTTTCGAACATCCTCATCGCCGAGTTCACGTCACCGCGGCGTGCAAGCGAGCGTGCCTGTAATGCGCGCGCGTAGCCGCTGGCGTCATTTGGCCGTCCATAGATTTCGTCGCCGGTCGCTGCCGCTGTCTGCAGCAGGCGTTCCGCTTCGACGAAGGCGCCACGATTGAGCAGGACGGTGCCCAACACGATTTGCGACTCGACCGGATTTTGCTGGCGTGTTCCATAGGTGCGAAGATCCAGCTCGAGCGCCCGTCGCGCGTTGGCTTCGGCAACGGCGGCATCGCCCCGATTCAGCGCATTGAGCGCCAGCGCGCGGTAGCTGCTATCGAGCATGTCCGACTCCTCACCCAGCGCACGACGCTTGATCTCCAATCCGTCGGCCAGCATCACCTGCGCTTCATCGAAGTGGCCTTCGCGATCGAGCACGCGCGCAAGATTGGTCTCGTTGATGCCGTAGTGAGGGTGGGACTTGCCTAGCAATTGCGCGTGCATTGCCAGCGCACGGCGCAGCGAGGTTTCCGCTTGCGGAAGGCGGCCCTCGTCGAACAAAGCAAGGCCGAGATCGTTGCTGGTGATGGAGACGGCCGAATGAAGTTGCGGATGCAGTCGTTCGTTCACTGCCAACTGCTGTTGTCGCAAGTCGACGGCCTCCGCCTGGTGAAGATGGGCGCCCAATGAGAACGCAAGCGTGTCCAGCGCGGCGGAGTACTCAGGAGTGCCCTTAGAATGGCGTTGGGAAACGACACCCATCACCTGACGAGCCTGCGCTTCGGCTTCGTCGAAGCGTGCGGCGTACGCAAGTGTTACGGAATATTCGCTACGAACATTGATATCGAGTTCGGAATCGGCGCCGTCCGTCGCCCGCGCAAGATCCAGCGCCTTGCGAAACGTCGAGCTCGCATCCGCTAGGTGCCGAAGGATGCGCTGATCTTTGCCGAGGTCGATCATGAATGCCACGCGCTGCCCACCCGGCAGGCCTGTCGCTTCGGCGAGTTGCACGGCCTGCTCAAGTAACGGCAATGCACGCGAGTACTGGCCGTAATCCCAGTAGATGTCGCCGATTTCGTTCTTCAGCAGTGCGCGAACTGCGGGTTGGGTGGCAAGGTCCTTGTCGAGACGCTCGGCGGCGCGATCAAGGATCTGCCGGGCGGTCAGGGTCTCACCTTTTCCTTGCGTGTCGTCGGGATTGTTAGCATCGAGAATGCCGAGCACGAACGACTTTTCCGCATCGGCGCGTTGCGCTTGCCTTTGTGCGACACGCGCCTGTTGCAGACTGATTGCCGTCGCAGCGATCATCGCGAGCGCTATCGCAACCACCGCGACCGCGCCTGTACGGTTGCGACCAACAAACTTGCGCAGGCGGTAGCCGGCGTCGTCACCGCGCGCAATCACTGGTCGGCCGGAAAGATAGGCGCGCAAATCGTCACTGAGCGTCTCGGCGCTTGCGTAGCGACGTTCCGGCTCTTTCGCCATGGCTTTCGAAATGATGCGATCGAGATCGCCGCGCAGCCGATTTGCCCAGTTTCGCTGCGTTCCGATCGAACGCGCTGCAATTGCGCTCGCCGACGGCGTCGTCGCCGCCATCGCGCGCTCGAGCTCACCACGCACGCGACCAAATTTGAAGGGTCGCTCGCCAGCCAGCAGCTCGAACAACAACACACCCAGTGCGTAAACGTCTGTCGCAGTCGTCACCGCTTCGCCAAGGATCTGCTCGGGAGCCGCATAATCGGGCGTCATCCTCTGAACCAGGGTCGCGGTTGCTTCGTCGCTACCATCGGTGCTTTCGAGAAGCTTCGCGATGCCGAAATCGAGAAGTTTCACCTGACCGTCGGCATCGACCAGCACATTCGACGGCTTTAGATCGCGATGCACGATCAGGTTGCGATGCGCGTACTGCACCGCACTGCAGACCTGGAGGATGAGAGCGACGCGCGCCCTCAGTCCGCAATGATTCGCGTCGCAGTAGACTGTGATGGGTTCGCCATCGACATACTCCATGACGAAATACGGAGCACCATCGGTTCCTACGCCGCCATCGTGCAATTGCGCGATATGCGGATGCTGCAGACCAGCCAACATGCGCCGCTCGTGCCGAAAGCGACGCACCAGCTCGGGTGTTGGATACAGCAAACGCTTGATCGCAACCTGTTGTTCGAACTCGCCGTCGGCCCGGGCCGCAAGCCAGACCTCCCCCATTCCGCCGATCCCGATCGGACGCAGCGCACGGTAGGGTCCGAACATCGCGCCGGCAATGTCCGAGTTGGCATCGACTGCGTGTTCGCCGCTGTCATCCAGTACACCGGCGCACAACGGACGCTCCAGAAAGTCATCCGCATTTGAGTCAGCTATCAGCCAGCTTGTGACCGTGCGCAGCAGATCGGCATCGCCCGCGCATTCCATGGCGAGCCAAACTCCACGCACATCTGGAGCAATCTCGAGCGCGCGTTCGAAGAGGTTGGATGCGCGTTGCCAATCTTCCGCGCGCATCGCTCAGCAGACCGCCTGGACCGCGTCGTAGAGAAACGCCTTTGCGCGGCGCCAGTCACGGTGCACCGTGCGCGTAGTGAGGCCTTGCGCCTCTGCGATCTGCTCGATCGAAAGACCGCCGAAGAAACGCATCTCGACCAGTTCAGCCAGTCGTCGATCAAGGCCGCCGAGTTGATCAAGCGCGTGATCGAGGCGCAGCAGGGTATCCGGCGTCATTGCATCGAGCGCAGCGCTTTCATTCAAGGTGACCGCTTCGATCTCGCCGCCGCCACGCTTGAGTGCGAGACGGCGTCGCGCATGGTCAATCACGATCTGCCGCATTCGCCGCGATCGCAAAAAAATGGCCACGATCGCGCAGTTGCAGCTTCTCGGGATTGACGAGCTTGAGGTAGGCCTCGTGCACGAGGACCGTGGTGTCGAGCGTAGACCCATTGCCGCCGGCCAATTGCCTGCGGGCGATCCGCTTTAGTTCACCGTAGACCGCAGTAAACAGGCGCTGCAATGCATCGGCGTCGCCGGAGCCCGCGGCCTCCACCAGCTGCGTGACGCTTTCCTCCACTTCGCGCCGCCCCTCGTTGACTGGAATTCCACGCAGCACGGGCCAACTGCGCTGCCTACGTTCCGCAAGCCTAGCGTAAACCGGGTTCGCATGGACGCGGCAGTCCAATTTTACTGGTCCCCACCCTGCTCGTGCCGGTGTCGTAAGGGCGTTGTTGTGCACGTTCGTCATCGCTGGTCCGAGATAAAAAAGGCCGGATCGCTCCGGCCTCGAAAACTCACCTCTAAATCAACCGCCGTCGCCGTCGAAGTCGTCGCGGAAGATCGTGTCGTTATAGCAAACGAGTGACACCGCAACCGCGTTGGCCATCAGCGTGAACTGACCGCCACCTTGAACGACCGCGCTCGATGAGACCGCGGCGTTGCTCGGGGCCAGATCAGCGCGCAAGGACAACGTGTCGCCATGTAGCGTTGGCGAATCGCGCCTTATCGTGGCGGTCCCACGCAGGCTGAATAGGTGCGGGGCGGCGTCAGCAGCCGATGCGCTGCCTGAGAGGATTGCCGCGCACACCAAGGCCGCAACAGCGAGGGTGCGCATGCCCGGCCCTCCGCGAATGGTTATCGAAGGGAGCGACATGTCAGTTCCCCTTCGCGGTTTCGAGCTTGCCCAGACGGCGTGTCAGCGCATCGACTTCCTTGCGCAGTGCGGCGTTCTCGACCGCAAGTTCCTGCACCGCCGCCACGGTCGTGATCACCGCCGAACTCGAGTCAAGTTCAAGAATCGTCGGATCATTCTTGTTGGCACCCGGCACGTGTTTGTCGGTGCTGATGACATCGCTCGGGAACACTTCCGCGTATTCCTGCGCGATGAAACCCTCATACGATTTGTCAGCGAGGCCACCTTCCATCGCACGGTATTGCGGCGTGTAGTGGAAATTTACCGGACGCAGCTTCATCAACGTGTCAACTGCGTCGTGAATCGGCTCGATATCCTGCTTGATGCGGCGGTCTGACGGCGCCGACCACATGCCGCCACCGGGTTTGGTTGCAGTAGGGCCAAAGACAGTGAGGTTACGCGCAAAGTCGATATTGAGCATCGAATACCCAGACCCTCCGGCGATCGGGTTTACATCGATCTCGAAGCCCGTGGAATTTAAACCCGAGCCAATCGTGGCCATAACTACTTTGGCGTCACCTATACCCGGCACCAGGTATATCCCGGCCGCACTTGGGTTACCGGCCACCGTAATCACCCCAGGCGCGATACTAAATATCCGGTTCTGGACCGTACCGTTGTAATCGTCAAAGAAGAAACTGGCATCATTCGAGGTAGGGGTCGCAGCGCCGCCGGCCGACGTGAGGATTCCGGCCGCGCTTTGGAGGCCGTAGAACACGTTCGAGAAGTTACCCCCGTTTGCGCTTGGGTAAATCGAAAGCTCTACGCCGTTGTTTTTGGGTGCGCCATTGATTGCCATACCACCATTGGCTTGAATATCGAACTGCTGGGCAGCATCGTCGGAAAAAAGTGCGTGGCCATCGGACCAAACGAACGACTGGTCATGGGCGGCTATCGCGCCGCTACCTGCCGCAAAACTGTCGATGCCCGCAGCTTGGTTCACTTCTCCGCCAGGTACCGTCGCCCCAACTCCCGTCGCGCTAACGCTGCTACCTCCACCAACGGTCGAATATTGTCCCGATGCTGTATTGCTCGACCCACCACCAACTGTGGCGTATGAAATACTTGATGATCCTGCGTGGTTCGATTGCCCGCCGCCCACGACACCAAAGCTTCCCACAGTATTTGCATGCGCAGAATCGCTGGAACTCGTGCCGCCGCCACCGCCAACGAATCCGCCTTGACCGCCGAATGTATTGAACAAGCCCCCCAGCCAAACCGGGACTGGGCCGGAGGCTGACACGAAAGCTGTGGCTACTTGAGCATTGTTGGATTTGAAGACCAACGCCTTGTTGTCTGCTGTACCCAGATAGCTGCCGCTCGGATTCCCCGCATTCCCGTCCAGCGACCATGACCCGGGACAGCTCGTATTCGTGTCGACCACCGAGCTACGCTCCGCCAATGCGGTGAAGCTGCCGGAACCGGCCGGCCGCACCTTGACCGCGACGAACGCTTGCGACATGGAGTTCGACAGTGGGCCGAAGTCCGCATCGGTACTGAAACTGCCGTCCTGCACAGGCACGGCGTACAGGGTCATCGGGCCGCCCACGACCGATCCACCGCTCTGCGATGAATACAGGGTCAGTTCGATGTCGTACTTGCCCTGCGCCGGCTTGCCAGCATCCTGCAGCACGCCGTGATAGCTGAACGTGGCGGCGCTTGCTGCCTGCACCACAAAAATCGAAGCCGCTGACAAGGCGGCGAATAGCAACGTGCGTTTCATGGCATTTCCCTGATGAGCGGACTGTCCCGCCCCTACACACACGCAGAAGTGCGGCGAATGTGACATCGGGGACCAAAATCGTCATGGCTGCCTGCGCGGTGGGCAGATGAAACCTCCTGCAACTCCAGCGGACTTCGAGGTCATGTCACTTTCCTCGCCGCCTTGCGTGTGTAGAGGACATTGGACCCGCGCAGCCTAAATGAGGAAAACGCCATGCGTAATGTATTTCGATATCTCACCACCGCTGCGCTGGCCGTCGCGCAATTCGCACGCGCAGGCGAAGGCGCTTGGACCGGCAATGGGCCGGACGGCGGTGCGATCGGTGA
>JBDTWV010000156.1:0-6143 GCA_040006495.1 Dokdonella sp. | reverse complement strand
ATTGATCCGGCACGATTTTCGACGTGTCTGGCGCTGCAGCGGAGCCCATGACCACCGCAGCGCGGCCGCAACCCGCTAAACTTGGCGTTGGTCCGTGCGATCGGGCCCTCCAATGGATCGCGCCACCACTATCACGCATGGGCATCCGCACTGCATATCCGACCCTGGCCAAGCCGCTCTCAGCCACCGGGCGATCGCCGCGTGGCCTGTGGGGCCCGGCACTTGCGTGCGCGATCGCATGCCTCGGTGGTTGCGCTCCGCCGGCTGTGCCGGAGCTCAAACCCGACCTGCCGGTTGCGTGGCAGCACGCATCCGCATCCGCCAGCGCGCCGGCACCGGATCTGCGCAACTGGTGGAAAGCATTCAACGACCCTGAACTCGATCGTCTGGTCGAGCAGGCGCTTGCCGGCAACCTGACCGTGCGCCAAGCCGAGTTGCACATCAAGGCGGCGCGCACCTTGGCGCGACATACGAATTCGGAGTTCCGGCCGCAGGTGGGCCTGCACACGTTTGCGGAACCCACGCCGGACAGCGCGGCGAGCTACTTCCAGGTAGGCTTCGACGCCGAGTGGGAGTTTGGTTTTTTCGGGCGCTCGAAGAGTCATGCGCGCGTCACCCGTGCCGATCTTGGCATTGCGCAGAGCGATACCGAGGCTGCGCGCGTCAGCGTAGTGGCGGAAACCGCGCGTGTTTACGTGGAGCTGCGCGGTGCGCAGCAGCGTCTTGGCTTGCTCGAACAACTGGCGGCGAGCGCGCACAACAAGGTGGCACTGACCTCTACACGCGAGCGTCTGCGCATGGCATCAGCGAGCGATCTGGCGCGCGTGCAGGCCGAGCAGGCCACGACACAGGCCGCGTTATACGAGCCGCGGTTGGCGATCCAACGTGGCCGGCAGCAGTTGGCTGTGTTGCTCGGGCACAGCGAGCCGGACGCAACCTTGGTCGCTGCCGGCAGCGCTCCGCAACTAGGTGATCTTCGCATCGACAGTGCACCCGCCGATCTGCTGCGCACGCGTCCTGAAATCCGTCGCGCCGAGAATGAAGTGCTCAAGGCTGCAGGGGAAGCGGGCCTCGCGCGTTCCGATCTGTTTCCGCGGCTGGGGCTGGGCGGGGCGCTGACCTATTCCGCGAAAGTGATCGGGCATACCAAGCTCAATGACGCCGATGGCATCGTCACGTTCGGCCCGGCGATTGATATACCGCTGTTCGACTGGGGTGCGCGCCTCGCGGTCTACCACGCGCGCGGCGCGGAATTGTCCGCCAGCGTGTATGCGTATCGACAAGCCGTGCTCGATGGAGTGGCCGAAACCGAGATCGCAATGGCAACGTTGGAACAGCAGCGCGAACGCGCGGTCGCGCTGCGCCAAGGTTTGGCAGCGGTCGAGCGCGGCGCCACGGCGACCGCAACACTCAGTCAACTCGGCCTCGCCGACGGATTCGACCGTGCGACGTCGAAAGCGGCGACGGTCCAGGCGCGGCTGGACGTGTCCGAAGCCGAGCAGGCGCGCAGCATTGCTTTCATCGCGTTGTACAAGGCCATGGGGGGCGCCCCGCTGCCCACCGTGACACCCGTTTCCAGCGAGGAGGGTGGTGGCGACGCAGGTCCGCCGATCCCGGTGGCGCAGAACCCGAAGCACGTGCCTTCGCCAGGTGCGGGCGGAGCGGGCCGCTGATGGTGCCGCTGGCGCGCAAGACCCTCATCCACGAATGGCGGCGTTTCCTGCCCTGCACGGTTGCGGTCGCATTTTCCGGCCTGCTGCTGCTGGTCCAGGCCGCGCTCGTATTTGGCATTTTCGGCAGCGCTGCGGTCTATATCAATAAATCAGGCGGCGACCTGTGGATCGGCTATCCGGGCACGCAAAGCGTCGAACTGGGCCGACCGATTTCGGGACAGGCGGAAATCGATGCGCTGATGGATCCGGACGTTGCACGCGTCGAACCCTTCAACTGGATTGATGGCGATTGGCGTGGTCCTGCCGACAAGGGCGGCGTTTCCGTCTTCGTCTCCGGCATTGATACGCGCAGCGACGCAATGATGTTCGCCGATGTGCTGACGCCCGCGTTGCGCGCAAAACTCGATGAACCCGAGAGCGTCATCGTTGACCGTGCGGACTTGTCCAAACTCGGCCTGCAGATCGGCGGCCGGGCGGTCATCAACGGCCATCGGGTGCGCATCGTCGGCGTCGGCAATGGCCTGCGCGCACTCGGCGGCGTCAACATCCTGACCTCGCTGGCGACCTCGCGACGCCTCGCCAGCGACGCGAACGCGGGCCGGGTCGCCTACTACGTGGTCAAGCTGCGCGATCCGGCGCACGCCGCTGCAGTTGCGCAGCGCCTGCAATCGAACCAGGGCACGCAACGCTTCGAGGTCTGGACCAGCGCGGCGTTTGCGCAGCGCGCGGTGACCTATTGGATGTTCGAAACCGGTGCCGGCCTCGGCGTATTGTTTCTGGCCGTCGTCGTGTTTCTGGTCGGTGCGATCATCACCAGCCAGACCCTGATGGGCGCGGTCGCCGGTTCCATCCGCGAATACGCGACGTTGCACGCGCTCGGCGTCGGCTTCGCCGCGCTGCGTCGCGTCGTGCTTACCCAGGCCGCGTGGGTCGGTGCGTCCGGGCTGGTCATCGGCGGCGTCGTGACGCTACTGATCCTGGTACTCGCGCGTCGCCACGATGTGCCTGCCCAGCTCAACCTCGCGACGATCGCGATCTGCGCAGTACTGGTCATGACCATCGCGCTGGTTTCCGGGCTGATGGCAGTGCGCACGTTGCGCCATGCCGATCCGGCCTTGCTGCTGCGGTGACCGACGCATGAGCGCCAGCCTGATTGCCGATTCCCTGAGCAAGTCCTTCGTGACCGGCAAGCTGCGCACCGACGTATTGCGTGGGCTGTCGATCGAGGTATTTGCGGGCGAACTCACCCTGATCTCCGGGCCGTCCGGTTGTGGAAAAAGTACGCTGCTCGCGATCCTGAGCGGCCTGCTGCGACCGGATAGCGGTCGCGTCGTCGCGCTCGGCGAGGATCTGGCGCGACTCGCGCCGACCGCGCTCGAACAATTCCGTTTGCAACACACCGGTTTCGTGTTCCAGGGTTTCAATTTGTTCCCGGCGTTGACCGCACTCGAACAGGTCGCGTTGCCCCTTGGCTATCTCGGTCTGGCCAATCCGGTTGCTCGCGAACGTGCGCGTGCGGCGCTCAGTGAAGTCGGGCTGGGCAGCCGCATGCAACTGCGGCCTGCCGAACTGTCTGGCGGCGAGAAGCAGCGCGTCGCGATTGCACGCGCGTTGGCGAAGGAACCGCAACTGCTGTTCGCCGACGAGCCGACCAGCGCGCTCGACGCCGGCAACGGCCAGATCGTAATTGATACGTTGCACGAGATCGCGGGCACGCATGGCGCAACTGTGCTGTGTGTCAGCCACGATCAGCGCCTGATTGCGCATGCCGATCGCGTGTTGGCGATGGAGGATGGCAAGATACTCTCGGACCGGCGCCCGCATGCCGTAGCGGCCAAGGAAAATTTGCGATGAGTGGTGTTCGTATCTGCTGGTTGATGTCCGGGTTGCTCGTCATGGCGACGCTGGCTGCATGCTCACCCAAAGAAGGGTCTGGCAAGGCGCCCGCGCGCGCACCTGCGCAGGGCGCGTATCTGGCGATGGCGCGCGGCCAGGTCGATGTGGAAGGCGGCCTGATTCGGGTTGTTGCGACGCGCGACGGACGCATCGACGAGGTCAAGGTCGAGGACGGCGATACGGTTACGCAGGGGCAGGTGCTGGCGGTGCTCGACCAGCGCCAGGCGCGGATCGCGGTGGGCTTGGCGCAGGCGAACGCGGTCCAGGCCGCGGCCCAGGTCGATGTCCTGAAGGCGCGGCTGGCGCCGGCCGAGACCCAGGTCAAGCGGGTGGGCGAGGCGGCTGGCGCAGGCGCCGCGACTGGCCAGTCCGCGGACGATGCGGTGGCGGCATTGGCGGTACTCAAGGCAGAAATCGGTGCGGCGCAGGCGGCGGTCAGTGTCGCGCACCAGCGCGTCGACGAAGCGCAGGCCGAGCTCGCCGCACGCACGATCACTGCGCCGGTCGCCGGCAAGGTCGTGCGCCGCTCGGCGCATGTTGGCGACGCGGTGTCCGTACAGGCATCGACTGAACTTTTCCTGTTGCTGCCCGATCGCCCGCGCATCGTGCGGGCCGAACTCAACGAAGCCTACGTGGACCTGATCAAACCGGGCATGCAGGCCGAGGTCGTACGCGATACGGATCAGGGTGCGCCCGTTTCCGCGCGCGTATTGCGGGTTGGCGACGTGTTCGGACCGAGCCGGCTGACCGACGATCCGGTCGAGCGGGCGGGCGTGCACGACGTCGAATGTGTGCTGCAGCTCGACGGCACGGATCTGCGCATCGGCCAACGCGTGCTGGTGCGCTTCAAACGCTGAGGTACTGGTAACACTGCGATCGCTTCCGCTGTGCAGCGGGAGAAGGGACAGCAAGCGGCGCTGAATTTCCCTTCCTCAGCGCGCGGAGGAATTGGTTTCTCCTTCCCCTGCACAGCGGGGGAAGGTGGCCGACAGACCGGATGGGGGACGCTTTGCCTTTTGCCTAAAAAAGCAACGCGGCTGCGCCACGCTCCCGTTCCGCCTTTGGGACTTTCCCCCGCAAGCAGTGGAAGGAACATCAAGGTAAAACGCGCCAATTTCGCGTCCCTTCCGGCGACGAGTTTTCGCGGCAAAAACGCCACCGCGCCGCGCGCGAAAGCTGCATGAAAGACGGTCGCCATACTCTATCGGTTGCAACGGCCCGTCCCGGACCCGTGGAATTGACCCGTGTCGAATTGGACCATCCTGTGCGATTTCGACGGTACCGTCTCGGTCGAAGACATTACCGATTCCTTGCTTGAACGCTTCGGCCGCCCCGGTTGGCAGGCGATCGAGCAGGCATGGCGTCGCGGCGAAATCGGCTCGCATGACTGCATGGCGCAACAGGTGGCGCTGCTCGAAGCGAGTCGCGATGAGATGAACGCGCATCTGGACACGATGTCGATCGATCGCGCCTTCGTGCATTTCGCCGCCGCCGCGCAGGACGCAGGCATGCCCCTCACAATCGTCAGCGACGGCCTCGATTACGCGATCCGGCGCATTCTTGCCAGCAACGGTCTGAGCGATCTGCCAGTCATCGCCAACCGCCTGGAAGCGGTCGGCACGAATGACTGGAAGCTCGATTTTCCGTATGGCAAGGCCGGCTGCCGCAGTGGCAACTGCAAGTGTTCGTGCGCCGCGAGCGCGCGCGCGGAGCGCAAGCGCGTGCTGTTGATTGGAGACGGCGCCTCGGATTTCTGCGTGGCCGGCGAGGTCGACCTCGTGTTCGCCAAGCATCGCCTGATTGAACATTGCCGCTCGGCGGCGATCCCGTATGTGCCGATCACCAGTTTCGTCGACGCGCTCGATCTGCTGCCGACCCTGATCGCTGGCCAGATCACGGCGTACGGCCACGAGCCCGCACCGGCGCTGTCGCTGCAGGCCGCCTGACGCGATATCGCCTGGCGACACCTACGCTTTCGTCGCCGCTGTCCCGGCCTAATTCCCGATTCCGCGCGCGTGCGCGGTCGGTCCGACATCTGGAGTCACACCCTTGAACATCGACAGCTCAAACAGCCCCGTGGCCGCCACCGACGCGCAACTCGTTGCCGGTCTCGACACGCAGCGCAGCGCCGATTTGTTCGATGCCGCCTGCAAGCTGATCCCGGGCGGCGTCAACAGCACGGCGCGCGCGACCTGGGCGGGATGGTCGCCGTATCCCCTGTTCGTCGAGAGCGGGCAGGGCGCGCGCCTGACCGACGTGGACGGCAACGAATATATCGACTATCTGCTTGGCCTCGGCCCGATGATCTTTGGCCACCGCCCGCCGCGCGTCACCCAGGCCGTGGTCGACTTCATCCAGAACCGCGGCACCGTGTTCGCGCTGCCGACCGCCGACGAGGCACGCCTCGCGCAGAAGATCATCGACGCCGTGCCAAGCGTCGAACAGGTGCGCCTGTGCAATACCGGCACCGAGGCCGTGTTGTACGCGACGCGCCTGGCACGCGCGTTTACCAAACGCAACAAGATCATCCGCTTCGAGGGCATGTACCACGGTTTCTCCGATGGCGTGTACTGG
>JBDTWV010000155.1:0-6234 GCA_040006495.1 Dokdonella sp. | reverse complement strand
AGCGAGGTGCGGCGCCTGAATACGGGCCCGAACAGGCGGATTCCCGCAGTATTTTTCGCGCCGGTTTCGACAGGAATTTCAGTCGCGATTCAGCCGGAGCGCCGCACGATGCAAGGCATAGTCAATGAGGGTGGAAACATGCGCACCAAGCTTCGCTTCGCATTGTTTGGCCTGCTGCTCGGTGCCGGGTTCGCGCTGGCGCCAGTGGCGTTCGCACGCGGTCATGTGAACATTGGAGTGAACATCGGTTTGCCAGGCTTTAGCCTGGGCTATTCCGATTGTCGTGGTTGCTATGGCAGTTACAGTGGCTATGGCGGCTACTATGGTGACGGCTATTCCAATTATTACGCACCAGCGCCTGTGTACTACGCGCCATCACCGGTGTACTACGGACCGTCCTACTACGGCGGCGTGTACAACAGCTACCCTGTGTATCGCTCCTCGTACTACAACGGCTCAGTGCGCCGCGGCCACTACAACGAGGGTCGTCATGAATATCGTGGTCGCCATGACCGCGACAATGGTCGTCGCGCCAGTTACTACGATCGCGACGGCTACCGCCACTGATCGACAGGTCAAAACGCTGGCAGCGCACATCCCCTTCCGTGCTGCCAGTGTTTCTGCCCCGCGACGATTTCCCCTGATCGTTGCGGGGTTTCTTTTTTGTCCCGGCGACATGTCTTTTTCGCATGGGACGATGGATGGGTGGGCAAAAGCGTGACTGAGTCCCACATGGGGTTATGATGGCGCGCTTTATTCGAGATTTGGCGTCCGCATGACCGATGAGTTCAGGGGTTCCAGCACGATAGGAAAGAGCGACACGCTGGCGGCGTGGACTTTTTTTCGCCAATGGCTGAAGAATCCCCGTGCGATGGCCGCATTGGCGCCGTCGAGTCGGCAACTCGCGCGGCAGATGGTTGCGCAACTTCCGGCCGGGGCGCAGCGCATCGTGGAACTCGGTGCCGGCACCGGCGTGTTCACCCGCGCTTTGCTTGAGCACGGCATCGCACAGCGCGAGCTGCTGGTCCTCGAACTCAATACCGAACTCTACGGACTGTTGCGGCAGCAATTCCCGCACTCGAAAGTCGTCAATGGCGACGCGTGCGATCTCGATGAGATCGTCAAATCGTCCGGCTTCTCCCAGCCCAGTGGCGTCGATGCAGTGATCAGCGGCTTGGGCTTTCTGGCCATGCCGCGGCCGTTGCAGAAGAAAATCCTGGCGGTGGTGTTTGCGGTACTCGGACCCGATCGACCGCTGATCCAGTTTACCTACGGCCCGCTCAGTCCGGTGCCGCGTGATCTGCTGACCGAGCTCGGCCTAAGCATGCGTCGCGCTGGAATTGCCTGGAAAAATGTTCCGCCCGCGACGGTGTACGTCTATACACGCAGTCGTTCGACGTCGGTGCATGCGGTCCGGGTCGAAAACGCTGCCTGATTCAGCTTGTTGGGCTGCCGTCCCTGACGGCGAGGAACAAACCGGCATCCATGCCGGACTAAAAGACATGAACGCTTGCGCATGCCGACGTGCTGTAGCGGCGGTCGCGTTATCATACCTTTCCAGCATATGCGACCCTGAGGAAATGCCGTGGCGGATACACCGAACCCCGATTGGATGAATCAGTGGCAGGCGCTCGCGCGCCAGTACGCCAACAACTGGCAGAATGCGGCTCAAAGTGTCCCCGCCGCGTCGCAGGCGCATTCGGCGACACCGGGTTTCGAGCAATGGTCCCAGCTTATGGCGCGTGGACCAAGCAGCCAAGGCGAAACCATCGAGCGCCTCGTCGGCAGCGCGAAGAGCTATGCGGCGTACATGCAGTCGCTGTTCGCGACGGCGTCAGCGAATCCGCAAGGCAGTAACCTGCCATGGGGCAACGCATTTGCGCAGGGGTTTGCAAACCCCAGCACAAGCTCCCCGTTGTTCGAACATCCCGCGGCACGCGCCTGGCGCGAAATGGCGGCGCAGGGCGGCCCGGATTTCGCGTCGTTCGCGGCTTCACTGCAGGCGCCGCCAACCGCCGATCTGAGTGAACTCAAGACATGGCTGAAGCTGCCGACGTTCGGCTCGTCGCGCGAACAGCAGGAGCACTACCAGAAGGCGGCTGTGGCCGCAGTCGAATACCAGGAACAGATGAACCGCTACAACGCGCTGATGATGAAGGCCAGCCAGCGGGGTTTTGAACTGTTCGAGGGCAAGCTCGCCGAGCGCGAGCAGCCCGGACGCCAGGTTGAATCGTTGCGCGCGCTTTACGATTTGTGGGTCGACGCGGCCGAAGAAGGTTATGCCGAGATTGCTTTGTCCATAGAGTTCCGCGAGGTTTACGGTGCATTGGTCAACGCGCAGATGCGTGTACGTTCCTTGTCGCAACATGGGATCGAGCATTTTTGCGCTGAGGTCGGCATGCCGACGCGCAGCGAGGTCAACAGCATTGGCGAGCGCCTGCAGGCCTTGCGCCGTGAGGTCCGGGCGCGTGGTGATGATTCGCTGGCGGGCGAAATCGCAGCACTGCGCGAGGAGTTTGCAGCGTTCAAGGGCAAGCGCAAAAGCGCGCAACGCGATGCTGAGGCAGTCGAGCGGACTCCCGTCGCGATGCCACGCAAGGCAACTGTGACCGGCAAGCGGGCGACCAAGTCCAAGACGGAAGCCACGAAAAAGGTCCCGGTGGCAGCCAAGGCAGACCCGTCGAAGAAGAAGGCGACGAAGCAGACTGCGCCGACGAAACGGCCGCGTTCTGCAACCACGAAGAAGGCAATGCGTCGCAACACCGCCGCATCAGCGCAGGCCGCCGCGGAAGCGCCAACGCCGGGCTCGCGCAATTTCGCGTCGCGAATCGCCAAGTTTGCCAATGCCTCGCTCGGGACATCGCGTGCACGCGCACGCCAGCCGGAGCAACGGACAAAATCCAGATCAGCGAAGGCGCGCTGAGCGCATAGGAAGGATGCATGATGGGCCCGATCAAGATTGACCCGGTGCGCGCGCTCGAAGAGGCGCTGACCACGCAACGCAAGCTTGCCGCAGCATTGCAGACGTTGCGCAATGTCGACGATGTGCACTTCGGCGTGACCGACAAGGAGGAGGTTTACCGCGAGGACAAACTCGTCGTCTACCGTTTCAAGGGCGACAAGCCACCCACCGCGAAGGTGCCGATCCTGATTGTTTACGCACTGGTCAATCGACCGTACATGGTCGATCTGCAGGAAGACCGCTCTCTGGTCAAGAACCTGCTCAGCAGGGGCGAAGATGTGTATCTGATCGACTGGGGCTATCCCGATCGCGCCGATCGCTGGTTGACCCTCGACGACTACATCAACGGCTATATCGCGCGCTCCGTCGCTGCGGTTGCCAAACGAACTGGCGTGAAGAAGATCAATCTGCTCGGCATCTGCCAGGGAGGCGCGTTCTCGCTGTGCTTCGCCGCCATGCATCCTGACAAGGTCAAAAACCTGATCACGATGGTCACTCCGGTCGATTTCCACACGCCGGAGAACATGCTCTCAAGCTGGACGCGTGAGATGGATGTCGACCTGTTTGTCGACACGCTCGGCAACGTGCCGGCCGACCTCATGAATCAGTGTTACCTGATGCTGAAACCGATCCGGTTGAACCAGCAGAAATACATCGGCCTGATGGATATCCTGGATGACAAGGTCGAGCTCGAGAATTTCCTGCGCATGGAAAAGTGGATCTTTGATTCACCGGACCAGGCCGGTGAAGCGTTCCGCCAGTTCATCAAGGACTTTTACCAAGGCAACAAGCTGGTCAAAGGTGGACTCAAGATCGGGACGCAGGAAGTGCATCTGGGCGACATCACGATGCCGGTGCTGAACGTGTTTGCAGAGCAGGATCACCTGGTGCCGCCATCGGCGTCGCGCGTGCTCGGCGAGCATGTCGGGACGAAGGACTACACACAGGTCGCGTTCCGCGGCGGGCACATCGGCATCTACGTGTCCGGTCGCGCGCAGCGTGAAGTGCCATCTGCGATCCACGAGTGGCTGGCCAAGCGCGCAAGCTGACACGGGGTGCGTGAGCGAACGGCTTAGCGCCTTGCGGCGCTCCCGCCAAAATCGGCGACCGTCTGCACTTCGGTTGTGGGAGCGCCGCAAGGCGCGATGCATTTCGCGCCGTGCTGAGCATCCTCTGCAGCCGACCCTCCGCTTGAAGGGGAGGGTTTGATCCGGTCGCGGCCACCAGATTTCGATATGAGCGAAGATGATGAACGACGTTCTTTTGGTGCTGCACGGTGTCACCCTGACACCGTGGAAATTGATCGGCCTGGTTGGCGCGTTCCTGTTTACAGCACGGTGGTTCGTGCAACTTTATGCGACCAAGAAGCTCAAACGCGTGGTCATGCCGATGGCATTCTGGTATCTGTCGATTGTGGGCAGCGCGATGACACTGGCCTATTTCATCTGGGGCAAGAACGATTCGGTGGGCATCATCCTCAACGCATTCCCGATGTTCGTCTCGGTCTACAACGTGTTCGTGCACGTGCGTCATCAGCGATCGGAAACCGTCAATCCAGGCGGTTCCGAGGAGAGTTGATACAGGCGGTTATTCCGGATCGTAATCGAGATTCGAAGCGAGCCAGCGCTCCGCTTCCGCAAGTGTCCAGCCCTTGCGACGGGCGTAGTCCTCGACCTGTTCTTTGCTGAGGCGGCCGACCACGTAATACTGGCTGCGCGGGTGCGAGAAGTACCAGCCTGACACGGCCGAGGCCGGATACATCGAAAACCCCTCGGTCAACTCGATGCCCGCGTTCGCAGTCGCGTCGAGCAGGCGGAACAAAGTGGCCTTCTCGGTGTGGTCCGGGCAGGCCGGGTAGCCGGGGGCAGGGCGGATGCCTTGGTATTTCTCTGCGATCAGCTCGTTGTTGTCGAGCGCCTCGTCGGGCGCGTAGCCCCAGAATTCGCGGCGCACGCGGTGGTGCATGCATTCGGCGAAGGCTTCGGCGAGGCGATCTGCTAGTGCCTTGAGCATGATCGAGGAATAGTCGTCATAGTCGCTCTGGAACCGGGCAAGGTGGACTTCAATGCCGACTCCGGAGGTCACTGCGAAGCCGCCTACGTAATCGCGAACACCCGATTCTCTCGGCGCGACGAAATCAGCCATGCAAAAATCTGGACGTTCGGCCGGTTTGTCGACTTGCTGGCGCAGGCAACGCAGTGTGGCGAGATGAGTCGACGCCGTGTTGGGATCGCCTGAAGGCGCGATGTTCTTGTCCGTCGGGAAAGGCGTCGCGCCTACCGACACTGCCGCAGATGCTTCGTAAAGTTCGATGTCGTCGCCAACGCTGTTGGCCGGCCACAAGCCGATCACCGCGCGCGCGGTCAGCCACTTTTCCTTGATGATCTTGTCGAGCATCTCGCGTGCATCGGCGTACAGCTCGGTCGCCTGCGCGCCGACGATTTCGTCGCTCAGGATCGCCGGAAAACGACCACTGAGTTCCCACGCGCTGAAGAACGGCGTCCAGTCCAGATAGTTGGCGATTTCGGCCAGTGGATAATCGTCGAACACCGTGATGCCGAGCTTGACCGGTTTCGGCGGCGTGTATTCGCCCCAACCGCCATCAAATCGTTGCGCTCGGGCTTTTTCGAGCGAAACCAGTCGCTTCTGTCCACTGCGATCCTTGTGCCGTTCGCGGATCTCCGCGTATTCGGCGCGGATCTTCGCCATGAACGGCTCGACCAGATCCTTCGACACTAGTGACTGAGCGACGCCGACTGCTCGTGAGGCGTCCTTGACCCATACGCAAGGCGACTTGTAGTGAGGCTCGATCTTCAGCGCGGTGTGCGCGCGCGACGTCGTCGCACCACCGATCAGCAGCGGCAGATGGAAGTTCTGGCGCTGCATCTCCTTGGCGACATGGCTCATTTCCTCCAGCGACGGCGTGATCAGGCCAGAGAGGCCGATCATATCGGCGCCCTCGGCAATCGCGGTGTCGAGAATTTTCTGTGCCGGCACCATTACGCCGAGATCGGTCACGTCGAAGTTGTTGCAGCGGAGCACCACGCCGACAATGTTCTTGCCGATGTCATGCACGTCGCCCTTGACCGTGGCGATCACGATCTTGCCGTTGGACTTGGCGGTATCGCCGGTGCGCAGCTTCTCAGCCTCGATGTAGGGCAGGAGGTGCGCGACTGCCTTCTTCATCACGCGCGCGGATTTCACCACCTGCGGCAGAAACATCTTGCCGGCACCGAACAGGTCGCCGACGATGTTCATGCCGTCCATCAGCG
>JBDTWV010000154.1:0-6252 GCA_040006495.1 Dokdonella sp. | reverse complement strand
CCCGCGGCCATGCGTGGCGGCAATGAGGTCGGAGCACATGCAGCCGGCGTCGTCCTTCACCTGCAGATCGCGCACCGAGATGGCGGGCATGTCCAGGCGCAGCGACTGCCACTGATCGCCATCATCGAACGAGACCCAAACTTGCGTGTCGGTGGCGGCATACAGCAAGCCGGGCTTGCGCGGATCTTCACGAATCGAGTTCGCAACGACACCGGGCGCAATGCCGCGATTGATCTCCGTCCAGGTCTTGCCGGCGTCATGCGTGCGCCAGAAATGCGGATTCATGTCATCGATACGCATCGTGTTGGCGGCGGCATAGGCGGTCGCCGTATCGAAATGACCTGCGTCGATGTTGAAGATGCGCGTCCACGGCTTGATCGTCGGCGGCGTCACATTGACCCACTGCGCACCACCATCGCTAGTCATCTGGATGTTGCCGTCATCGGTTCCGGCCCACAGCACATTCCCATCGCGCGGCGAGGCTGACAGTGCGGTGATGCTTCCGGCGGCTTTCGGCGTCACGCCGTGTGCGTACTTGCCGGCAGTCGCCGGGACCTTCCATGTCGGCCGGGCGAGATCAGGGCTGATGCGCGCCCAGGTGTGCGCGTGGTCGGTGGACTTCCACACGACATTCGATGCGTAGAACAAAACGGTCGGATCCACCGGCGACCACAGTATCGGCATCGTGCGTACGTTGCGGCCGAACTCGGTGCCGCGTTGGTCCTTGCCGGGGCCGACGTTGGCGGTCTGCGCCGTGGCGCGGTTGTACAAGCTGACATTCGTGCGTGCACTGCCGAAGACCAGATTTGGGTCGGCCGGATCGCTTGCGGGGATGCCATATTCCTGGATGTTGACCGGGTGCCAGTCGTGGAATGTGATTCGTCCGTCCATCGATCGGCTGTCGACGCAAGCCGACCCGGAATCCTGCTGGCCGCCGCACACGCGATACGGAAAAGCGTTGTCGGTTGACACGTGATACATCGCCGCCGTGAGCTGGTTGTACCAGTTGCTCCACGACGCCCCGCGATTGCCTGAAACCACCGCACCCTGATCGGCCACCACAAGAAGAATGTTGGGATTGACGGGATTGATCCATACCTTTTGATAGTCATCGCCGCCCGGACTACCGCGTACCGCACTCCAGGAAGTCCCGCCATCTTCGGTGCGCCAGAGCACGGTCGACGCACTGTAGACGACGTTGGAATTCGTCGGGTCGACGGCGAGGGTTGGCAGATCGCCGCCGCCGATGCGCTGCAGCGGCCGTGGGTCCATCGTGCCGCCGGTCGATGCAGTCGACGCGTCGGGACCGTGGGTCAGCAGGGCCCAGTGTTCGCCCGCGTCGGTCGATCGGTAGAATCCGACTGTTCCGGTCGTGCCTTCCTTTTTCGTCGTTGTTACGCCGGCGGTGCCAGCGACCATTGCGTAAACCGTGCTGGAATCGCTCATCGAAATGCTGAGGTTGGCTTCGATGATGCCAACCGGCAATCCTTCGGCAAGACGATTCCACGTGGTGCCGCCGTCGATCGACTTGAAGATTCCGCCATTCGTACCGGCGAACTCAGGACCTTCGATGAAGCTTTGCTGCTGCTGCCACAGCGCCGCGTAAACGATGTTTGGGTTCTTCGGATCGATGCGAACGTCGTTGCCGCTGGTGTATTCGTCTTTGTACAACACATTGTCGAACGTCTTGCCACCGTCGGTGGAACGAAAAATTCCGCGCTCCGCGTTAGGTCCATACGGATGTCCGAGCGCGGCGACGAAAAGACGATCGGAATTGGTGGGGTCGACAACGATGTTGGCGATCATCTGGCTGTCGCGCAGGCCCAGATGCGTCCAGGTCGCGCCGGCATCGGTCGATTTGTAGACACCATCACCGACGGCCAGATCAGGCCGGATGATCCCTGCGCCGGAACCGACATAGATGATGTTCGGATTCGACGCTGCGACGGCGATCGCGCCGATCGATCCGGTCGGCTGGTTATCGAACAAGGGCAGCCAGTTGGAGCCATAGTCGGTCGAGCGCCAGACTCCGCCATTGTCATAGCCGGCATAGAACACGTTGGGCTGGCCGGCAACTCCGGACAGGGCCCGCGCGCGGCCGGCTCGCGTCGGACCGATCGCTCGCCAGTGCATCTCGGAATAAAGAGGGGCGGGCTGCGCTCTTTCCGCAGCGTCGACGGACTGCGCGCTGGCCAACGATGCCGCAGCAAGGGTGACCAATGTTGCGCCAACCACAGCGCTAAAAAGCAGGCGAGAGATCACCATGTGTTGCGCACCTTGCCAATGAGAGTGAGTAAGGAAAACCTAACAGAAAAAACATAGGTCAGGTTGCATCGTGCGCGCGGGTTACTTGAGTAGCATCGACTATCCGTTGTAGGTAGGGTCGTGATCTACAGGCCTGACTATCCTCGAACCTCATCTGCCCGTCGGCACCTTCTCCCGTTGGGAGAAGGGTTTCATCCGGGAGACCATGGAATCCTTGGCTGAGGGGCACGGCTGATCAGGCCCGCAGGTGCAAAATCGCGGCAAGAACGGGCCCAGGTTCACTTCGTGCTTGGAACCTGCCCTCGGTTTCGGTCAATTCTTTGCGATGTTCGCCGGCCCAGAATAGAACAAAGAGCGTATGTTCGGTAACGCACATAGAAGTAGCGAGGTATTCAATATGCTGTCTATTGGTTGTGGCGCCTCCAGAGCGCTCTAGCATGTTTGCAGACGTGGAAACGAGGCGTTGTCATGTTTAGCAACGGAATAGTCGCCAATCACATTCTGGGCGCGCTGGTGGCGCCCGAACGGGAGCGCCTGGCTGCGCATCTTGAACGGGTGAAAATGGTGCTGGGCACGGTAATTCACGAAGCGGGCGCCCTCCAGGCGCACGTGTATTTTCCGATCGATTGCGTGGTTTCGCTGTTATATGTGCTGGAAAACGGCGATACCGCCGAAGTTGCGATCATCGGCAACGACGGCGTAGTGGGCATGCCAATCATCACTGGTGGCAGTCGTTCGCCGCATCGCGCCATCGTGCAGGCGGGTGGTAGCGCGTGGCGCATGCACGCGCGAGATCTGCGCGAAGAATTCGAACGCGGCGGCTCGGCACAACAGATGCTGCTGCGCTACAGCCAGGCATTGACCATCCAGATTGGCCAGACTGCGGTCTGCAATCGTCATCACTCCCTCGATCAGCAACTGTGCCGCTGGCTTTTGATGAGCATCGACCGGTTGGCGGGCAACGAGTTGTCGATGACTCAGGACCTCATCGCCCACATGCTCGGTGTACGCCGCGAGGGCGTGACCCAAGCGGCCGGCAAGCTGCAGCGCACCGGCGCGATCAGCTATCAGCGCGGTCGCATTACGGTGCTCGATCGCACGCACCTGGAGGCGCTGAGCTGCGAATGCTACAAAGTCGTCAAGGACGAGTATTCGCGTCTGCTACCGTGGGATACCACCGCGGAGGCCAATGCTGGCGGGGGGGGGGACGATGCCAGCCTGCACGAGCCTGAAATGGTCGGCTGCGCCCGTGCTCTCTGATTAACGCGGTCCGGTCCAACATCCGTTCGTTCCTTCATTCCGACATCGGGCTTTGCCTCCTTGTGCCGGCCGTTGGGAAACCAACGCCACCCAGCACACGAGGGCGCAGCCATGTCCAGCCGCAGCACCGCGCAAGCCCCGCCTGCCAACCGATTGCTCGAATGTCTGTCGCGTAGCGATCGACAGCGATTGATTGCCCAGTGCGATGAAATTGAACTCGTTGAATCACATGTGTTGTGCGAGCCGGGTGATCGCATCCGTCACGTGTATTTTCCGATCGGAGGTTTCATCTCGCTGATCACGCCGATCGATCAAAACGCAGGGTTTGAGGTCGGCCTGGTTGGCTGCGAAGGCGTGCTCGGCGTTTCGCTCGTGCTGGGCGTAGCGGTCGCTCCGCAACGTGCCTTGGTGCAGGGGGCCGGCTCCGCATTGCGCATGCCGGCCGCCGCTTTCCGGCGCGAGCTGGCGCACAGCGCGTCGTTGCGGCGGGTGCTCGATCGCTATCTGTATGTGTTGATGTGCCAGTTGGCGCAAACCGGTGCCTGCACGCGTTTTCATCTGCTCGAACCGCGACTGGCGCGCTGGCTGCTGATGTCGCACGATCGCACGAGTGGCGACAGTTTTCATCTGACCCACGAGTTTCTTGGTTTCATGCTCGGCATGCGCAGAGCCGGCATCACGGTCGCTGCTGGAGCGCTGCAAAAACTGGATTTGATCAGCTATGTACGCGGGGCGATCACCATCCGCGACCGCGCCGGTCTCGAGGCTGCCGCTTGCCCCTGCTATCAGATCGATTGCGAAAGCTACGCACGCATGCTGGCCTGTTGAAGTGCTGCTCGCTCGCCGCTGTGTGCGATAGCGAACGGTGATCCATCGCGATAGCGGGCATGGTGGCGATCAAGGAATTGTAGAAGCCGCACGGATGCGGCAGCTCCGCGCCGGTCGCGCGTTCTATGCCCGGAGAAAGCTCATGCAACAGCCATGGGTTTGCTGTAACACCGACTTGCCGCGTGATGGCGCGCCGATTCGGTTCTTGCTGGACGACCGCATGACGTCGATCCGTGGCACATATTCCGAAGGGATCTTTCTCTCGCGCTGGGCCAGCTACGGTGCGGCTCGCGTAACAGGGTGGTGTTCGGTGGACATCAATCCGGACGCCTTGCCCGTTGCGGTCGTGCGGACGGCGAACAACGAAAGATCGCTCTCGCTGTTGAAACAGTTGAACACGATGTTCGCACGCACAGGTGACGCCGTGAGCGACGTATCGCTTGCGTCGGCGACGAGCCACAGCAACCAGATGTCGTCATAGACAGCGCAAACGTGGCGCGGCCGCGCTGGATATTCGCCTGCGGAATTCCGGGGCGCACCGGAGGAAATGCCTTCGGGAGCGCACTGTCTCGTCGTTCATTGGAACACAAGGGTACCCAACAGCGGCGTGTTGATCGATCGCGTGTCGCTGCCTTTGATTTAGACGCTTCGGGCAGTTGCTGTGGGACTATGTCGGCGGCACCTTGCACGCAAGCGATACATTTCAGTGTCGGCGTGATGGACCAGATCTTCCCAGTTTTGGCCATCGTCGGGATAGATTGCGATGCCGACGCTGGCGCGAAGGTCGATGTGTTTGCCGCCGACCTGATACTGCTCAGCCAGTCGCTCACAGATATTCGTGGCGGCTTCCGCAGCACCGGTTGCGGCGTCGATATCTGTCAGCAGGATCACGAATTCGTCGCCACCGTACCTGCACGCGGTATCGGTCGTACGGATCGCCGCCTGCAGGCGTGTGGCGACGACCTGCAGTACCTGATCGCCGGCCGAATGACCAAAGTCGTCGTTGACGTGCTTGAAGTTGTCAAGATCGAAGAACAATAGAACGACCTGTTGGTGGCGCCGCTCGCCATAGTCTGTGGCGACGTTGAAGCGATCGCGCAACCTTTTGCGATTAGGCAGCCCGGTCAACTCGTCATGGAAAGCGTCATGACGGGCCTCCACGTGCAGGCGCGAGAGCTCCTCGATCTGAATCTTGAGAGCCGCCTTGTCGCTCTGCAGCTGATGGAGTTCGCGTCGTATCCGCACAGCATCTGCATCACCATCGACCAGCTTGTCGAGCAATTTGCGCAATCGCAAGGCGATTGACCCGACGGGATCTGCAATGCGCGGTTCACCAGCGATGCTCATGCTACCGGGCTTTTTGTGCGCGCCCGCGTGCAATACCGCCAGTGCACAATTCTGATTCAATATTTGCATGATCGATGCGGATCCAAGGTGCCCGATACGGGTTCCAGCTCTTGCCAGCCAATAATTGATCGCATACAGGGTTACTGCCGCTAGCGACGAGATGAGCGTGAGCCGTGAAACTGTCCAACCCAATGTCGACTGTCTTCAGTCTGATGCTGGATTTTGGCTATGCGCCGCAATGTTTGCGGCTGCGCACTTTGCATAAATGGCAAGGATTCTTAAGCAACAGGCTGCGTCGCGTAGTTCGCTAGCGCATACAGTCGGACAACGGCGCCGTACTGACCCTGAGCGAAAACCGACAGTTGCCATGCAAAAGTACACACGAACGGATTATCCCCGTTGGGCCTCGATCTCGATGGGAGAACGATAGCCCGACGGGAGCGTTAAGGAGCGGAGTCAGGTTCACTTCCTTCCGAAAATAAGTGAACCTGACCACGTTCCGTACGATTCCAGCTTCAGAATCAGAACGCGGGGAAACCGCAGACTCTGCGA
>JBDTWV010000153.1:0-6307 GCA_040006495.1 Dokdonella sp. | reverse complement strand
CCGGCGTGCTTCGCGATCTCGCGCGCGCCGGCTGCGGCGCCACGGGGATCGGTCGCGTGGTGGCCGGCGAAAGCGTGCGTCTGCTCGATGCAGATGGCCTTCAGATCGTACTGCCGCGACGCGGCTGGGAGCATTTCGAATGACACTCGACGCGTCCCGGCGTCGCGCCATCGCTGGGTCGCCGGCGGGCTGGATCGCGAGTGGGTTCGGATCAGGTCTCAGCCCGGTCGCGCCCGGTACGGCCGGGTCGGCAGTCGCGTTGCTGCCGTGGTTCGCGCTGCGCGAACTGCCGCTGCCGATGTTCGCCTTGGTGCTGGTGGTGGCTTTCGCACTTGGCGTCTGGGTATCGAACATCGTGATCGCGAAACTCCACATCGAAGATCCCGCCGTCATCGTCTGGGACGAATTCGTCGGTCAGTGGATCGCGCTCGCGCCACTCCTGTGGTTTGCGCACGGCTGGCCGTGGATCATCGCGGGCTTTGTGCTGTTCCGCCTGTTCGACATCTTCAAACCGTGGCCGGTGTCGTGGGCCGATCGGAAAGTCAAAGGCGGCCTCGGCGTGATGCTCGATGACGTGATTGCCGGCGCCTATGCCGCGGTCGTCCTCGGTGTCGCGCTGGCTTTCTTGCGCTGACGCCAAGCTGCCCATCGCACTTGGTGGGAGCGGCTAAAGCCGCGGTGCTCTTCGCCTGGTGCAGGAAAAGCATCGCGCCTTCCGGCGCTCCCACGAAAAGAGTAGAGCCTCACCTGGTGGGAGTTGCGGGAGCCGCGATGCCCTTTGGTCAGTGCAGCAGGGCCATCGCGCCTTCCGGCGCTCCCACGAACAGGGCAGCGCATCGACTGGTGAGAGCAGCGGAGCCCCGATGCTCTCAGTGGGGCAGGAGATATGGCGCTCTTTTGGCGCGTGCATGAATCAATCGGGCAGCAGCTTGCCCGGGTTGAGGATGCCACCCGGATCGAACTGATGTTTGATCCGCCGCATCAATGCGAGTGCATTCGCGTCCAGCGCACGCGGCATGAAATCGCGTTTGGCTATTCCAATACCGTGCTCGCCGGACAAGGTGCCGTCGAGACGGATCACCGCATCGAATATTTCGCCCAAGGCATCGCGTGCACGTGCCATCTCGGCGGCGTCGCGCGGCAGCAGGTTCACGTGCAGGTTGCCGTTGCCGGCGTGGCCGAAACAGACGATCGGCACTGCAAATTTCGTGGCGAGTGCGCGCGTCACGGCAACGAGTTCAGGAACGTGACTGACGGGCACCACCACGTCCTCGTTGATCTTGTTCGGCGACAACGTGCGCAATGCCGGCGACAGCGCCTTGCGCGCGGCCCACAGCGTCGCGACTTCGCTGGCGCTGCCGGCGACCAGCAGTTCCACCAAGCCATCGCCGCGCGCCGCGCGCGACAACGCGTCGACTGCGGCGTCCAGCGAATCGGCTTGGCCATCCACTTCGATGATCAACATCGCGCCGGCGATCGGGACCACAGCACCGCCATGCGCACGCGCCAGCAGCAGGCATTGGTCGTCGAGGAATTCCAGCGCACACGGCGTAACCGGTTGCGCCATGATCCGCGCAACGGCGCTGGCTGCAGCGGCTACATCGACGTACGTAGCGCGCAACGTGCGCTTTTCCGAGGCTAGCGGAGTGAGTTTCAAAGTCGCCTCGGTGACCACCGCAAGGGTGCCTTCGGAACCGATCAGCAGGCGCACAAGATCGTAGCCGGTGGCACCCTTGGTGGTGGGCTTGCCACAGCGAAAATTCTCGCCGCTGCCGGCGACGGCGCGCAGTGCGAGCACGTTGTCGCGCGTCGCGCCGTACTTGACCGCGCGCGGACCGCCAGCGTTGCAGGCGATGTTGCCGGCGATGGTGCAGAACGGCGCGGAAGTCGGGTCAGGCGCCCAGAACAGGCCATGCGGTGCGAGGGCGGCCTGCAGGTCAGCGTTCAAGACCCCGGGCTCGACCACCGCGAGACGGTTGTCCGGATCGATGCGCAGAATGCGGTTCATGCGCTCGAAGCTTGCGACCACGCCGCCGTTGACCGGCACGCTTGCGCCGGTCGTGTTGGTGCCGCGGCCGCGTGCCGTCAGCGCGATCGCGTGCGCGCGACACACCTGCACCAATGCGGTCACCTGCTCGTGCGTGGTCGGGAACACGACCGCATCGGGTGTCACCTGGCGCCGTGAATTGTCGTAGCCGTAGACCAGGCATTCAGCCGCATCGGTCGTGAGCGCATCCGCAGCGAAGATGCGTTGCAGGTCGGCAAGTGCGTTTGATGTCAGCATGCGCCCGATTCCCGATTCCCGATTGACTCGCCGCATCCTGCGGCTCGCCGTTCGGACCAGCTTCGCTGTTGGCTCCTGCGTCCTGCCTGCGCAGTCCGAATTCAAGTTTTCAGTCGGTGTATTCGAACACCTTGACCACGCGCTCGACGCCGGCGACGTCGCGCGCGATGCCGGTCACCGCGGTATCTTCCTCATGACTCACCCGACCCATCAGATAGACCACGCCGTGCGCCGTCGTCACGTTGACGCGGGTTGGGTCGAAGCCGGCCAGGCTGGTCAGGTCGAGCAGTCCGGTCTTCACGCGCAGCGAGATCGTATTGTCGTGGCGGCGTGACCAGAAGCCTTCCGGTTCGCGGATCTCGATTTCGTTGACGATGCGCCGCGTACCCTCGAAGCCGCTGACCATGCGTTCGGCGCGCTGCTTGAGTTCGGGCGTGCGGACCTCGCCGATCAGCAGCATCACGCCGTTGTACACGACGATGATGACGTGGTTCCTCAGCGCGAGCTCCTTGTCCTTGTTGATCGAGTCGTACGCGCCGAGATAGATGCGCTTGTCGTCCAGATACGTACCAACGCCGCGACGGTCGTGCGCGGCGCTGGCGCCGGCCGCGACGCCACCGGCCACGGCAAGGAAGCATCCGCCCAGTTGTGGCAGTGCGAAGAGCAGGGACAGCCAGATGAACACGGTGCGGTAGCGCATGGACAATCCTCAGCAAGCTTCAAAAGCGTTGGGGCGCCAGTCGATCACGGGCGCCAAAGCGTCGCCAGCGATCGCGAGCACGTCGAACCGGCAAGTGCGATCGGCGAGGCGCGGATGGGTCGCCAGAAAAATTCCCGCCGCGCGCACGAGTTTCGCGCGTTTGCTGGCGCCGACCGAGTCGATGCCGTCGCCGTATTTCATCCCGATGGCATTGCCTCGACGATAACGCACCTCGATGAAAACCACGATATCGCCGCTGCACATGACCAGGTCGATTTCACCGAGGCGACAATTGAAGTTGCGCTCGATCAAAACCAAGCCATTGCGCTGCAGATGCGCCAACGCGATAGCTTCGTAGTGTGCCCCGGTAACGCGTGTGGAGCTGCCGGTGGCCGGGATGGTCATTGCTGCATCGGCGCCGCGCTGAGCGCGCCGTCGATTGGCAGTGCAATGCCGTTCTGGAAACGCGCCCAGCCGGCCAGGCGATGGATGCGCCCGAAGCTGTCTGCGGTCAGTTCTCCGGTCGCGCCGTTGAGGTAGGCGTCGGGATGGGCCAGCAGCCAGTCCATGTAGGGCAGCAACGCGTAGGCGTCCATGCCGAATGCGAACAGGCGCGCGCCGACACCGTTCGCGCTGTTGATCTCCCTCGCGACCTGATTGCGGTCAATGCGTCCCGGAATGGTTCCGAACAGCCACGGTGCGTCGCAAAATTCGACGCCATCGAGGTCGCGATCCTGCGCTGCGCTCGCGTCGCCGGAGTAGACGTGCGACGTTGCGAACACCGGCGCGTTGATCTGAGCGACGTGTAGTTGAGGCATCAGCAGGCGGGCCTGTTGCGGCCGCATCGTGATGAAGATGCCGGTACCGGCGCCGCTGCCCAAGTTGGCAGTCGCCTGCACGATCCCAGTCGCGTAGTTGATCTCTTTCTCGCCGACGCGGGTCTCGCCGACAATGCTGCCGCCGCCAGCCTCGAACTGCGCGCGGAAAGCACGCGCGGCACGCTCCGCCCAATCCGTATCGGCAGCGAAGATCGCGGCGCAGGTGATGCCGCGTTCGCGCATGTGTTCGGCGACCTGTGCGCCTTCGCTGTCGGGCAGCAGGCCGAATTCGGCGCTGCCCGCCGGCGGAACCTCGCCGGTGTCGGGGTGATTGAGCGCGAGCACGCGTGCGGTTAATGACTGATGGAACAACTGCCCGACCGCTTCGCGCTGCAATGGCCCGACCACGTGGTCGGCGCCATCTGCGACGGCCGCGTTGTAGGCCGCCAACGCATCCGCGGGGGCTTTGCCCGAGTCGTAGATACGCACGTCCGGGCGATGCTCGGCCTTGTCCGCGAAATACGCGGAGAGAAAGCCATCGCGTATGGACTGCGACACAGCGGACAGCTGTGCACTCAGCGGCAGCAGCAACGCGACATGTTTGAGCGTCTTGTAGCCCTGCGCTTCCATCGATCCGTCGGCGCCCGCTTGCAGTGTGCCGACCGGATGGCTTGGGCGCGGCATCGCGCGCGCAAGCGGTTGGCCTTTGCCGCGCAGCGCCTGTTCCACCCACGGCCGCAGTGGATCGGTCGCGGGTAGCGCGTCGATGCGGGTCTTCAGTGCGCCGCTGTCGAGCGTGGCGAGCGTGTCGAGAATCTGCTTGCGGTTCTGTTCGCGGTCGGGGCCGGAGATGTAGCGATCAAGCAACGCGCGCGTGCGCGCAGACGCAAATGCATCGCCGCTGGCCAAATCGGCGCGCGCACGCAGCTCGAGCAGGCGTGGGCGCAGATTTTCCGGGAGGTCGAGCGGATCGACTGTGAGCAACGCCTGAGCTTTCGCGAAATCGCCGTGTTTGAGGGCAATCTCGGCATCGATCAGGTCGAGGCGCAGGAGTTCGTCGCCCTGCAGCCGGCGGTGCTTGATACCGGCCAGCGCGCGTTCCGCGCCATCCAGATCGCCGCGCTCACGCAGGGCTTCAGCCGCGCGCAGCCGATTGTGCGCTGCGGCGTCGCCGCTCTGCGTCTGCGCAAGCGCTTCAAATGCGGCAGCCGCTTGATCGAAATTGCCTTGTGCGTAGAGTTGCTCCGCTTGATCGGCGTCGGCGGACGATTCCGCGACCGTTCCGGACATCGTGGCGCAGGCGCCGAGCAACAGGCACAGCAGCAGTGTCAACGCGAACCGGATCATGTTCGGTGAGGGCATCCTGCGAAGCATCGTGATTCCTCCAGTCGCGCGAGTTGAGCCGGGCTGTCGGGTGGCCGAGTCATAAGGGCCGCCGAACTGCGATGATAGCCGATCGCGTGCAGGCCCCAGCGGGCGCATGCGCACTGCCATGTCCGCTGCGCCGGACGCTGCTGACGAAGGAGAGTATCGATGAGTTCCGATGCCGGCCGACTGCTGGTGGTGGCGACGCCGATCGGCAACCTGCACGATCTTTCGCAGCGCGCGCGCGACACCTTGCGCGACGTCGGCGTAATCGCGGCGGAAGACACGCGACACAGCGCGCCGTTGATCGCGCAGGCGGGCAGTCGCGCGCGCATGCTCGCACTGCATGAGCACAATGAACGCGATGCGGCGGCCCAGATCGTCGAACACTTGCGCGCCGGAATCGATGTCGCGTTGATATCGGACGCGGGCACGCCTCTGATCAGCGATCCGGGTTTCCGCCTCGTGCGCGCCGCGCGCGAAGCCGGTTTCGAGGTGTCGCCAGTGCCGGGTCCGTGCGCCGCAATCGCCGCATTGTCGGTTGCGGGGCTTCCAAGCGACCGGTTTGCGTTCGAAGGATTCCTGCCAGCCAAGGCGTCCGCGCGCCGCGAACGTTTGCAGACCTTGGTCGCCGAACCGCGCACCTTGATCTTCTACGAATCGAGCCATCGCATCGTCGAGTCGCTGGCCGACGCGATCGCGATATTCGGCGCCGCACGCGCCGCTGTGCTGGCTCGCGAGCTGACCAAGTTGTTCGAGACAGTTATTTTTGGATCGCTCGGCGAGCTCGCCGAGCGGGTTGGCGCCGATCCGAATCAGCAACGCGGCGAATTCGTGTTGCTGATCGCCGGCGCCGAAGGCGAGGCCGCCGATGCGCAACTCGCTGAAGGCCGTCGCGTGTTTGCATTGCTGCGCGAAGAACTGCCGCCGGCGCGCGCGGCGAAACTGGCCGCGGCTATCACCGGGGCGCCGCGCAAAGCGCTGTATGAGGCGTGAGCCCAAGAACGCATACTGATCACCACACTGACGCCATTGGGCTAAACTTCGCGTGGGAGCCGGCTAGGCAGCCGCGTCACGCTTTGCGTGCCGAGGAAAGTCCGGGCTCCACAGGGCAAGGTGCCAGGTAACGCCTGGGCGGCG
>JBDTWV010000152.1:0-6313 GCA_040006495.1 Dokdonella sp. | reverse complement strand
CAGCAGCATGCCCACCGCACCGACCAGCATCGCGATCGACAGGCGGATGTCGGTGAACAAGCCGAGGCCCATCGCGATCGCGAAGAAGATCACCGCGTGCCAGATCTTGCTCGGGCGATGTTCTTCCTTCGGGAAGTCGGTGACCACGACGATGTCGTGCGATTCGGCGGTCTGCGCCAGGTCGTGCCAGAAGCCGTGCAACACCAAGGTGTCGCCCGCGCGCAGGGCGACTTCGCGCACATCCTCGCGGAATACCTGATCGCCGCGGTTGATTGCGAGCACCGAAATGCCGTGCGTCTTGCGCAGGCGCAGATCGCCGATCGACTGCTTGATCCAGCGCGAATTGGGTGGAATCACCGCCTCTGAAATACCCGCGCGGGTCGGATTGAACAGATCGGCAAAATTGCGCAGTCGGGTCTGCACCTGACATAGCTGGGTGTTGGCGAACTCGTTGACCGTGTCGCGCTTGCCCAGCACGCCGAGTACGCTGCCGACCCAGACCATCTGGTCGCTCGGCGGCGCGAGGCGCGCCTCGTTGCCGGTCTTAACCGCGAGGATCAGCGGCGCGCCGCGCAACTGCTCGACTTCGCCGACGCTCATGCCGACCAGTGGGCTGTCCGCGGTCACGGTAAGCTCGAGCACTTCACCGTCGATACCATAGGTTTCCGCGAAGTACGTCTCGGTGCGGCCGGGCGTGACCTTCTGCCGATCCTCCTCGTCGCTCGGCAGCAGTTTGCGCGTGAAGAACGCGAAGTACACCAGCCCCGTCAGCAGCAGCGGGATGCCGATCGGCGCGACCGCAAACAAGCTGAAGGTCTGGATTGTCTGCGCACCGGGGGGCAGGTTGCGGTTCGCGCTCGCGATCAGGTCGTTGAGCAGGATCAGCGGCGAATTGGAAATCATCGTCATGTTGGTGCCGCACAGGATCATGCAGGCCATCGGCAGCAACAGACGCTTGAGCGGAATACCCGTGCGCGAACTGACCCGACTGACGACCGGCAGGAACAAGGCACTGAGCGCCTGGCTCTGGATCACCGACGACAGCGAACCGGCGACGGCATTGATCAGCAATGAGACGCGGGTTTCGACGCCGCCGGCCATGCGCAGAATGAATGAGGCGGCTTTGCCGAGCACGCCCGTACGGTCGAGGCCTGCTCCCATGATCATCACCGCGATCAGCGAGATCACTGCGTTGCCGGCGAAGCCTTCGAACAACTGCTCCACCGGCAGCAGGCGGGTCAGGCCAATCACCACGATCACCAGCAGCGCGACCAGATCCGCACGAATCCATTCGAGGACCAGCATCAGCACGGTGAACGCGAGCAATGCGAACACGAGAGCCATGTTGGTCGTAAGGGTCAGGCCGGCATCCATTCGGGGCAGATTCTCGTTAGGGCCTGGCGGGTTTCATGCTCGTTCAGAGGCGCTCATGGACGAAGTCCCAGACGCCGTGGCCGAGGCGCAAACCGCGGCGCTCGAAGTGCGTTTCGATGCGCCAGGGTGGGCGTTCGGTAGGTGAGGCATGGCGGGGATCGGCGCGCCATTTCGGCGCGGCATCGAGCACGCTCTGCATATGCTCGGCATAGTCGGCCCAGTCGGTTGCCAAATGCAAGCGGCCGCCACGCGCGACGCGCGTTGCCAGCAGGTCGAGAAACTCTGGCTGGATCAAGCGTCGCTTGTTGTGGCGCTTCTTGTGCCAAGGATCGGGAAAATAGATGCGCACCTCGGCAAGCGTGGCGGGTGCGATTTCGCGCTCCAGCACCTCCACCGCGTCGTGGTTGTACACCCGCACATTGTCGACGCCTGCATCGGCGAGCCCGTTGATCAAGCGGCCGACACCGGGTCTGTGCACTTCGATGCCAATGAAGTTGCGCAAAGGTTCGGCCAGAGCCGCGTGCAGCAATTGCTCGCCATTGCCGAAGCCGATTTCGAGCACCGGTGGGGAAATTCGCGCAAACACAGCGTCGAAATTATGCGGGGCATCGCTGCCATCAAGATTGCACTCGAGCCCGTAGCGCGACCAGTGTTGGTCAAATGCGCGCTGCTGCGCCGGCGTGAAACGACCCTGGCGCAGAACGAAACTGCGAATGCGGCGCCCGTGAATGCCGAGGTTATCCATGCAGTGGGTGATGCATGCTCTTCCTGAAGAGCACGGTCAAGGGTGGCCGCGTCGTGATTAGCTCAATCAGGGACGATCGCACTAGATCGTCCCATCCAGCGGGCTCGATGCCGACGCGTAGCGTTTGCGCGGAATGCGCCCGGCACGGAAAGCGGCGCGTCCGGCCTCGATCGCGAGCTTCATCGCATGCGCCATCAGCACCGGGTCCTTCGCGCCGGCGATCGCGGTATTCATCAGCACGCCGTCGCAGCCGAGCTCCATCGCGATCGCAGCGTCCGACGCGGTGCCCACGCCGGCATCGACGATGATCGGCACCTTCGCGTTCTCGACGATCTCGATCAGGTTCCAGCGGTTCTGGATGCCGAGTCCGGAACCGATCGGCGCGGCCAGCGGCATCACCGCGACGCAGCCGATTTCCTCCAGCCGTTTGGCGAGGATCGGATCGTCGGAGGTGTAGACCATCACGTCGAAGCCATCCTTGACCAGGATTTCAGCGGCGGCGAGTGTCTGCACGACATCCGGGAACAGCGTCTTCTGGTTGCCGAGCACTTCGAGCTTGACCAGCGTGTGACCGTCGAGCAGTTCGCGCGCGAGGCGGCAGGTGCGCACGGCGTCTTCGGCGGTGTAGCAGCCGGCTGTGTTCGGCAGAATCGTGTAGCGCGACAGTGGCAACACGTCGAGCAGATTCGGCTCGCTGGGGTTCTGGCCGATATTGCTGCGCCGGATCGCCACCGTCACAATCTCGGAACCAGCCGCGGTGGTCGCGTTGCCGGTTTCTTCGAGATCCTTGAACTTGCCGGTTCCAGTCAACAGGCGCGATCGGTAGCTCTTGCCCGCGATGATCAGCGGGTCGCTGGCGGCATCGATGTGCGATTCACTCAATACGTTCATGGTTCTCTTCGTCGTTGGAGCTGCATCGGTGCGGCGATGCCACGTGCCGGATCATCCAATCCTTGCGGTGCAAACACGGTTCAGCCACCACCGATCGCGTGCACGATCTCGACCTGATCGCCAGCGTCTAGCACGCGCTCGGCATGCTGGCTGCGCGGCACGATCTCGCGGTTGACCTCAACTGCCACGCGGCGGTTCGCGTAGCCGGCGGCTGCGAGCAAATGCGCGAGTGTCAGCGGCGCGGCGATGTCGTGTTCCTGACCGTTGAGGATGATCTTCATCCTGCCATTCTAAACGTCTGCCGGCGTCGGGTCCCCAACGTTGTCGTCACTGCCGGCCATTGCTCCCGCATTGCGCCCCACATGGATGTGGAAAGTGTTTGCGCGCGCCGGGAGCGCGTCTGGACCCGGCATACTGTCGTCGCACGGCGGCGCTGGCGTGCTCCTGCATTGCCAGCGTACCTGCCATCCCTGGACATAAAAAGACGCCGCGCAATGCGCGGCGTCTTTTTCTTCTCCAAGCGAGGACTCAGTGGTCGTTGTCCTTGTCCTTCTTGTCGTCACGAGCCGGCGCGCGACGTTCCACCGGTTCCGCACGCTGTTGTGGCTGCTGTTGTGGCATCGCACGTTGTACTTGTTGCGGTGCCTGGCGTTCCTGCATCTGCACCGGTGCCTGACGCTGCTCCCTCTGCACCGGGGCCGCGCTACGCTGATAGTCGCGCGCCGGCGCTTCACGCTGCTGCACTGTTTCCTGACGCTGCTCCCTCTGCACTGGCGCGCTACGCTGATAGTCGCGGACCGGCGCTTCACGCTGCTGCACTGGCGCCTGACGCTGCTCCCTCTGTACTGGCGCGCTACGTTGGTAGTCGCGGACCGGCGCTTCACGCTGCTGCACTGGTGCCTCACGTTGCTGCACGGGCGCCTGGCGCTGTGCCGGCTGCGGACGCTGATACTGCTGCGACTCCGAGTCGCGTGCACGCTGCGCCGGACTCTGGCGCACCGGCGCCGTCTGCTGCGTGCGTTCGACCGGGCGCACCGCATCGGCTGGCGCTCGCATGGTGCGTGCCGGGACTTGGTTGTCGCGGCTGTTGTCAAGATTCGCAGGCGCGTTACGTTGCGGCTGAGTGACGGCATTGCCGCGAACAGGCGCGGTGACACGATCACGTTCGGCGTTGCCAGCCGGATTGGTCGCGTGCGGAGCAAACCGCGCCGATGGCAGTGCGTTGCGGGCTGGCGCGGTGGGTTCCACCCGAGCATTCGGAGTGCGCTGCGCCGGCTCGACGTTCGGACGCATGCCGCGGCCGGCATTTGCCGGTGCCTCAGGGGTTGTGCGCGGAGTGGCCGGATTTGCAGGCGTATTCATTCCGCCGCGCTGGGTAGGCGCGTTTGCACGCATCGGCAGCGGCTGCGGCGTGGCGGTAGTGCCGCGACCGACGACCTGCACCCGTGATGGCAGCGCACGCTCTTGTGCAATCACCGCGGGACGCGTCGCGATCTGGTGCAACTGACTCCGCTCCAATGGCTGCGAGCCATTCTTCTGAATCGCCTGCAATCGTGCCGCGATCGGTACCGGGCGTGCGGGTGGTGCGGTGCGCGCGATCACCTGACGATCGAGCACGGCAGTTGCAGGCACCGCACGTGCACGGTCATTGGCCCCACTAAAACTGGCCTGGGTCGGCGCGATGCTCATACGACTGACGACTTGCGCGTTGCGCAGGTTGTTCTGATTGACCTGCACGCGTCCCGTGCTAACCCCGCGTCCACCCACGAATGTCTCACGCGACACTGCGGTCACCGCAGCGGCATTGGTGCGATACGCGTAGTTGTCGTTGTTGATCGGACGGCCGTTCGAGTAGTTGTTGTAGACGTTGGTGATATTCGTGTTGTTGATGATGGTCGTGTTGCGCACATTGATGTTCGTGAAATACGAACGCGAAGTGGGGTACCACGGGACATAGACATCACGCGGGCCGAGCGGGAACCAGCCTACCGGGCCGCCACCGCCGATCGAGATGTTGGCGCCCCAGCCACCGCCGCCGATGAATCCGACCATCGCGGGGGAGTAGATTGCGAAGCCGCTGCTACGACGCCCCGGGCACCAGCCCCAGCGATCGCCCACGTAGGCCCAGCGGCCGTAATGGAACGGCGCAAAACCCCACGCTGCGTTGTCGACCCAGCTCCAGCCCCACGGATCGATCCATGCCCAGTGGCCACTGCGGTACGGCGCCCAGTCGGCGGCGACCGTGGTCGGATACCAGACGTTGCCGTATTGCGGCACGTCGCTCCACGAACCGTTGTCGTCCAGATCCGCATAACCAATCGTGCCCTCGGACACGTATTGGCGCGACACCGAACGTTCATAGCGGTTATCGCGTGACGAGCACCAGCGATCGAAGTCGTCTGCGCGCGGCAGATCCAGGGTTTCGTAGTCACGCAATGTGGAGTCGTTGAACCGGTACGAATTACCCGAACGCACGCTGTAGCTTGCGTTGTTCTCGCCATAGACATTCCCTGACCCGTTGAACACGGTGACCATCGTCGACGTACCCTGCGGTGCGACGTCGACGCGATAATTGCCGGGCTGGTTGATGACAAACGCCAGGGTCGGCGTATCGACCTCGAAACTATCGCCGCCGTCGAGCCGGCGGATATGCAGGTTCATCACGCCATCGGTCAATTCGATCTGCGCGGTGTTGTCACCCAGATTGAGCAGGTTGAACGTGCTGTTCTGGTCGAGGCGAATATCGCCGCCGCCAATCTGCAATTCAACGCGCGAATCGGCATCGGTATAGACCTTGTCGCCGGTGCCGAGCGGACGATTCAGCGATGCCTGCGCCCATTCGCTGGCTCCGGCGGCCTGGAAACTCACGTTTCCGCTCATGAAGCCGATGCGCGCGACGCGATCAGGCGGATCGCCCGACGCACCTTGCGCAGCGACACTGCCCGCGAACACGCCAAGCACGCAGGCTAGCGCGATCGTGCGCCACGCACGCTGGGTGGATGAAAGCCGTGTATACATCGATGTTCTCCTCAGGCCTACGCCAGTCGCGGTTACGGTGGGAGAGCTCCCCCTTCACGGCCGTCCGCGTCTGACAGGCTGGTTACCATATCAGCGCATTCACGCTGAACGGCTACCTTCCGGCGGCGGAACTTGCACTCCTTGACAGTTCCGCTTAACGCCGATTCAGTCCAGACCAGCAGGGCGCCGCTATCTTGTCGCCCCGCACTGCGCCGGCTAATCTGTCACCACTGCGGGTGTAGCTCAATGGTAGAGCTGTAGCTTCCCAAGCTACTGACGAGGGTT
>JBDTWV010000151.1:0-6324 GCA_040006495.1 Dokdonella sp. | reverse complement strand
CGCTGAGCGATCGGGACATTTCGTTTGCAATTGAGCGAGCCCGGCGCATGCCCGAACGCGTCGGTCCAATGCGGGTAAGTGAAGCTGCCCTTTCCACAGCCCGCACTCTGATCCTGTGTTCCAGTTCCCCATTCCCTGTCAGTCAAACCCATTGGCAAAGATGATGTTCGGCCGCGCCGCGAGGCCTCGGACCAGAGTTGTCGTCGACGCATAGCCCTGGATCGTGACTTGGGCCAGGATGTTGCCGTTGGCACTGAACCAGGTATCGCGGCCCGCTGGTGGCGGCACGCCCAGGACCACCTGGGCGTAGACCGAGGTAACTGGCGCGGTGATAGTCCCCGTCGGTGTCGGCACTATGACCAGGTCGCCGGCTTTCAGGATTTCGAGCGGTGCCGCATCACGGCTCAGGCGCCACCAGCTGGTCGCAACGATGGAACTAGCTACGTTTTTTGTATCTGCGAGCACCACGATATCGCCGTTGTCGAACACGGCGTATTGGTAATACGTGCCGTTCCAGATTCGTCCGGGCGCAGGCGCATAGGCACCGGTATTCCCGGTGATCGCGACCGGCGCGATCGTGCCGTCCGCAGTGATGCGCCACAGGCCATTGTTCGAGGACGAGGGTGTTCCAGCCGGACTGATAGTGGTCAGCAACGCGGCATACTTTCCAGCCGCTCTGACGTTGTAGGTCGCGACAGTCATATGGAATACGTAACCGGCAATCTGCGGCCCGAGCGCACCTTGGGTATTTTGCAGCAGCATAGGGACGTTGCGCTGCTGCGCGTTGTCGTGGTGGAACAGACCGAAGAACGAGGCGCCACCCGAAGCAGCGGACATCTTTCCTCCGGAGGAGAAGTAGAACGAACCGGGCAAGCTCGGCGCGATATAAGCACTCAGGCCAGTGCTATCGGTCCCGAATATCGCATTGGCATCGGCGAGGCCAGGGCCGAATTTTCCCGCAACTTGGGTCAGCACGGCCGGGCGCGGTGCGCCGTTGCAGAATTGCCAGATGCCATCGTCAAACACAGTCCCGTTTGGATTGACAAATGCGTAGGCGTACACATCGCCGCCCGGGCTGACGGCAGTGAGCGCGCTGATGCCGCCGAACGTGGTGCCGACAAGGCCTGGATAGAGAGTCGTATCGCTTGAGCCCTGCAGCATGCAGGGATGATTGCCAGAACCCGGAACATAAATGCTGAGGCCATCGGAACCCAGGGTCGCTGCGGTCCCGATCCTGCCCGCGAACAGCACTTGCCGATTTGGCAGCGTCAAGACATTGACCTTGCTGTTGAGGTCATTGGTGTTGTGGAGCGATGTGTAGACCCTGCCGCTATCGAGACCGGGCCCGAGTGCACCCGAGGCACCGACGCGCGCGATTTCGACATTCTTCGTGCCGTCCCACAGCCACGCGCCGATAGATGCGCTGCTGGCGGGGTCCGCTGGATCGTTGGCGGTGGCTCCGAACGCGCGTACACCGGAGTCGTTCGCGTCGCCGTAGTACAAACTGCGAAATACATGCGTGCTTTCGCTACCGCTCCGGCCAGGACCTTGGGCGCCCGTCACACCGACCGCCGCGTACTCGGCAAACGATGTTCCGCGCTCAACCCAGTTGCCATCCGGCGTCAGCGTGCTGGTCGGAGCCCATTGGAAACCGAGCATGCCAGTACCCGAATCGGCAAGGCCGGCATGACTGAACGAGTGCGCTGCAGGCAATGAGGGTTCGGAAATACCTGGGTCGCTCGAGCTCAGCGCGACGCGCCATTGGACATCGCTTGCCACCGCGTGAGATGTGCAGAACAGGAGGCAGGGCAGACAAAAAGCAAACACACGAAACACACGGGGCATTTGCAGCATTCCTGTGGGGCAAAGCGGCGAAAAGTCTAATCGAAAGCGCCAGGCCATAAAACCCGGCACGATAATTAATGTGGCTCAGTGCCGCATCGGACGCAGCACAATCGCAATCTCCCGTTGTCCTTTTTTATACGTTGATCCGATCACGCTGCCTTTGCTTTGCGGCGACGTTTTCCGATCGTTCGACACACGCGGCGTCGAGTTGCCCCACGCTTCCATGTCAGCCCGTATCGCGCGATCGACTCACGGTTGCGACCATCCGCCTTCCGGCGTACCATCTACACGGATGGTAGACAGATGCCGGAAGGATGGCGCATGAACAGTACACAGAACCCGCTGCCGCGGGTTGCAGAGACCGAGAAGATCACGATCAACCTGGGCCACGTCGACCTCGGCCACATTGATCTGCTGGTTCAGGAAGGCTTCTACTCCAACCGCACGGATCTCATACGCACCGCGATCCGCAACCAGCTTTCGCGTCACGGTGAAGCGGTCGACAAATCGGTTGCGCGGCGCCAGCTCGATCTTGGCCTGCGGCGCATTGGTCGTGACGAACTTGAGGCGGCCAAGCGGGCCGGAAAAGTTCTGCATATTCAGGTGCTCGGTCTGGTCTCGATTGGCGCGGATGTGAGCGCGAAACTCGCGCGCGACACGATCGGCTCGCTGCATGTCCTCGGCACGCTACAGGCAAGTCCCGAAGTCAAAGCGGCGTTGAGCGACCGCATCCGCTGACCGCGACACGCTGTCGCGCGCACCCGCACCCACCAGGGGACAACTGATGAAACGACGAGCTCCCATCGACATGCTGGAACTGACCCGCCTCACGCGTGCAGGGCAACTCGACCAAGCAATGGCTTTGCTTCGGGGAACCGCTCAAGATCGTCAGAATAAGGACGCTTTGCACAGCACGCCAGCATTTGACACGGCCAACAGTGCGGGAGTGGGTCAGCATCCGCGGTTGCCACTCCGCGTCTCGCCGACACCGTCCATAGGTATCAAACTACCCGCGGCCGATGCGTTGCGCGGGGAGCTTGAGCGCACCCTAAAACCGCGCTTTCGCATTCCCCGCTGCGCGGCTTCCGAGGCGGAGTCATCACCTCCGCTGCCGGTTGGCGCTCGCTTCGAACTGCGTAATTTCACCGACCTCATCGGCAATCGGTCCTACAAACTTTATATCCCCGCCAGCTACAACGGCACGGCTGTGCCGCTCATCGTAATGCTACACGGCTGCACCCAATCCCCGGATGATTTCGCACGCGGTACGCGTATGAACGAGTTGGCCGAGGAGCGCGGATGGCTGGTCGCATGGCCTGCGCAATCCAGGACAGCGAACTCATCCGGATGCTGGAACTGGTTCAATCCGGCTGATCAGCAGCGCGGCTGCGGTGAGCCCGCACTGATCGCTGGCATCACGCGCCAGATCATGCGCGTTTTTGCCGTTGATCCAGCCCGCATCTACGTCGCCGGACTATCCGCCGGCGGCGCCATGGCCGTGATTCTGGGCGCTGCATATCCTGATCTGTACGCCGCCGTCGGCGTGCACTCGGGACTTGCGCGCGGCGTCGCAAATGACATGCCATCGGCGTTCTCCGCGATGCGCAGTGGCGGAGTGCCCATCGCGAGTTCGGTGGCGGTGCCGACCATCATCTTTCACGGCGATGCGGACACCACGGTCAATCCGGTCAATGGCCTGCAGGTTGCTGCCCAAGCCTCCGCCGCCGAGCCCCTGCGAACGACGTCGAGCGATGGGTCAAGCGAGGGCGGCCTCGGCTGGACACGGCACGTCGCCGCGACCATTGGCGGACGACCGATTCTCGAACAATGGCTGCTGCACGGCGTTGGCCATGCATGGTCTGGCGGCAGTGTCGCCGGCTCCTTCGTCGAGCCGCGCGGTCCGGACGCCAGTCGAGCCATGCTGAATTTCTTCGCCAAACACAGCATCGAGCCGGCGTCGCACCGCCATGACGCCGCTTGATTGCGCCCGCGTGCGATGGCTCGCATTGGCGATCTACACAAGTCGCGTGTGTTGCGGCGAGTCAATACGACAGTGTGCGCTGCAGCCCGCGTTGCAATCGTTAGTCACGTGAGCGTGGTGTCACGAAAGGTCTGTGGAGCGGCGTTGGCTGCCGCAGCCGCCTCACTCCTGCTCGAACCTCGCGATCTCATCGAGCGCTGCCTGGGCGCGTCGAATGCTGCCGCCCGCTGTACTGTCATCGAGCTTGCGTGCCAGTTGCGCGCGCTGCGGCCGGTGTGACCAGGAATGGAACCAGTACGTGGCAACGAGGCCGACGGCGCCAATCGCCAACTGGATCCAGATCACCGATGGCGCCGAGGTCATGATCGTGCCGCGGGTCAACACCACTAGTAACGGCGCGGTCAGGAACCACCACGGCAGGCCGACCACCAGCGCACCCCAGATCGCGTAGGTGCGCCGCAACTGCAGCAGTTGGCGCTGGATAGCCAGCACCGGCGCCGTGTAATCGATGCGCGCGATCTGCGCCTGCACCACTGCGCCGACCACGATCAGTCCGATGCAGTAGGCATGCACTACGAGGCCGCAGATCAGCACGGCGATATCATCGCGATGCGAAATCCAGATGGGCGCCAGCGCCAGCAGGCCGGCCGCCCCGATCAGCATCTGGGTCGCCTGGCCCCACACCAACGGTCGCAGGTTCGAATGCATGCGCTGCGTAGTGCCTTGGCGAAGCGCATGCAGGCTCAGTGCGTTCTGCTGTTGCAGGCGGCGGTCGATCGACTGCCAGGCCGATTTCAGTTCGTCGAGTTCCATGATCGATTCCATGTTCAGATTCCGATGGGGTTGATGTCGTCGCGGATGCGCAGCTTCAGACGACCGATCTTGGTCGCCACGTTGGTTTCGCTGATGCCGAGGATCTCGGCGATCTCCCGCTGGCTGCGCTCATCGAGATAGAGCAGCAGCAAAGCGCGGTTCAGTGGATCGAGTTGCGCGATGACGCGGTACAGCGCGCGGATGCTGTCGTCGGTCTCGCGACTTGCCTCGTCATCGTGGATCGGTTCGCCGTCGAGGTCGTCGAGAGCGAGCGCATGCCGCGCGGGATGGCCGCTGCTGCGCGCGAACGAAATCGCGACATTCAGGGCGATGCGATACAGCCACGTCGAGAACGGACGCTCAGCGTCCCACGCGCCGAACGCCTTCCAGGATTGCGCCGCAATTTCCTGGGCGAGATCGCGGCGGTCTTCGGCATGACGGCAGTAAGTGTTGGCGACCTTGAGCACGACGCCGCGATGGCGTTCGAGGAGGCTTTCGAATTGCTCGCGCCTGGATGCCATGCTCATCGCCGCCTGCACCGTATCCACTTATCCCGCTCCCTATCGTGCGTCTTGCACAGGTGATTCGCGCGGAAGAGGGGAATATCACACGAAGTGCATTCGCGCTGCAGCGAATCGCGACGGTATTAGGCGTCGCCGCCTACTTGCGCGCGGTCAGGATGAAGCTCCCGAACGACACGCCCAGTGTATGACCGGTGCCCTTGCCGGTCAGTGCCAGCGAGATCGAGCCCTTGGTGACCACTTGGGCTTTGGACGCCTCACCAGCACCCGCGTTCGCCTCGGCGGTCGCATACCCTCCAATCAGATCGTAGAGGTCATTGACCGGTGAAAATTTCCCGATGCCGCCCTTGATCTCGGAGTGGCCGAACGTGAGTCCGCCGCCCTTGGCTTCGATCGCGACTTTGAGGGTCTGGCCATTGTCACAATGGATCACGCCATCGCCGATCGAGTGCTTGTAGAACACGCCGCCGCCGGCCATGTTGAACTTGAGCGTGCAGCTGGTTTGTGCCGCCTGCGCTGGCGACCATGCCAACGCGATCAACAACGCGCTGGCAACAAGGAGCTTTCTCATGTGCGATCTCCGTCTGGTGATGAGTGCGCCACGCTTCGCTTCGGCGACGCATCTTGCGATGATGGGCAAATCGCGCTTTCGGAGCAAACCATGAGTTCATCACGACGCGCCCTCGTCACTGGCGGCAGCGGCGATATCGGGTCGGCGATCGCGCGCGCGCTTGCACTCGATGGCTGCGAAGTACTGGTACACGCGAACGCCGGCATTGCACGTGCACACGCGGTCGTCGAACAGATTCGCGCGGCCGGTGGCAACGCCAGTGCGCTCGCGTTCGACCTGACCGATGGCGATGCGACACGCAGCGCGATCGAGCAGACGCTCGCAGCCGGCCCCGTGCAGATCCTCGTGCACAACGCCGGCATCCACGACGACGCGCCGATGGCGGGAATGAGCGAGCAGCAATGGCGACGCGTAATCGACGTGTCGCTGCACGGATTCTTCCACGTGACCCAGCCCCTGCTGCTGCCGATGGCGCGCACGCGCTGGGGCCGCATCGTGTCGGTATCATCGGTCGCCGCGGTCACCGGCAATCGCGGCCAGGTCAATTACGCGGCCGCGAAATCCGCGCTGCACGGCGCGAGCAAATCGCTCGC
>JBDTWV010000150.1:0-6325 GCA_040006495.1 Dokdonella sp. | reverse complement strand
CGGTGATCGAGATCACGTTGGTCGGCACGAACGCCGACACGTCGCCGGCCTGGGTTTCGATGATCGGCAGCGCGGTCAGCGAGCCGGTCTTGCCCTTCACCGCGCCGTTCGTGCACTTTTCGACCCACGCTTCGCTGACGCGCGCGGCGCGCTCCAGCAGGCGGCTGTGCAGATAGAACACGTCGCCCGGATACGCCTCGCGGCCCGGCGGACGCTTCAACAGCAGCGAGATCTGGCGGTAGGCCCAGGCCTGCTTGGTCAGATCGTCATAGATGATCAGCGCGTCTTCGCCGATGTCGCGGAAGAACTCGCCCATCGCGCAACCGGAGTAGGGCGCGATGTACTGCATTGCGGCCGATTCAGACGCTGACGCGGCGACGATGATCGTATGCGCGAGTGCGTCATTCTCTTCGAGCTTGCGCACCACGTTCGCGATCGAGCTCTGCTTCTGGCCGATCGCGACATAGATGCATTTGATGCCGGAATCTTTCTGGTTGATGATCGCGTCGATCGCCAGTGCGGTCTTGCCGGTCTGGCGGTCGCCGATGATCAGCTCGCGCTGGCCGCGACCGATCGGGATCATCGCGTCGACGCTCTTGTAGCCGGTCTGCACTGGCTGGTCGACTGATTTGCGCCAGATCACGCCGGGGGCGACTTTCTCGACCGGCGAGCTCTGTTTCGCGTTGAGCGGGCCCTTGCCGTCGATCGGCTCGCCAAGCGCGTTGACGACGCGGCCGAGCAGTTCGCGACCGACCGGCACTTCGAGGATGCGACCGGTGGTCTTGGCGGTGTCGCCTTCGCGCAGGTGCTCGTAGGCGCCGAGTACCACCGCGCCGACCGAATCGCGCTCGAGGTTCAGCGCGAGTGCAAACGTGTTGTCCGGGAGCTCGACCATTTCTCCGGACATCACGTCATTCAGCCCGTGGATGCGCACGATGCCGTCGGACACGCTGGTGATCGTGCCTTCGTTGCGCGCTTCCGCGGACAGCTTGAACTTCTCGATGCGGCTCTTGATGAGTTCGCTGATTTCGGACGGATTGATTGTGGTAGACATGGTGGTTTCCCGGTTCCTGCGCGGCGTTCGCCGCGCGCGGTATTTCGTCAAGTTGTGTGAGCGATGGATCGTGAACGATAGGCAGACAGGGCGTGGATCGGCATGTGCCGCCCCTCGGTCTGGCTACTCAATGCGTCAATGCCTGTTCGAGCCGTGCCAGCCGACCGCGCACCGAACCGTCGATAACCACATCGCCGGCGTCGATGACCGCGCCGCCGAGCACGCTAGCGTCGATCGTCTGTTCGAGGTCGATGTCGCGGCCGAATCGGCGCTTCAACGCGTCCCTTAGCTTCGCGCTCTCGGCCGCGTCGATCGGTGTGGCCGAACGCACGATGACCTTGAGCACGCGCTCGGCGTCCTGCTTGAGCTGCTCGAACAGCGCGCCGATTTCCGGCAGCACGGTCAGGCGGCCGTTGTCAGCCAGCACCTGCACGAAGATCGCGAACGCCGAGTCGACCGGTTCGCCTTCGGGCAGCGTCAGCGCGATGAGGTCAGCCTCGGCCACGCGTGGATCGCCGAACAGGCTGGTCACGCGCGGGTCGGCGGCGACCTGCGCTGCAAATCCGAGCTTGCCGGCCCACGGCCCCAGCGCGTTGTGGGAACGCGCCAGCTCGAACGCGGCGCGCGCGTACGGCCGGGCTAAGGTCAATGCGTTGGACATGTCAGATCTCGGTGACCAGCTGGTCGAGCAACGCCTTGTGCGCGTTCGCATCGATTTCACGGTTGAGGATCTTGGACGCGCCGGCGATCGCGAGCGACGCCACCTTGCCGCGCAATTCCTCGCGCGCACGGTGTGCCATGCTTTCGATGTCGGCCGCCGCAATCGCCTTCTGCTTGGTGCCTTCGACCACCGCGTCCAGGCGCGCTTTGTCCACGATCTGGGTGGCCTGGTGGTTGGCCTTTTCGATGATCGTCGCCGCTTCCATGCGCGCCTTGCGGATTTCGTCGGCCACGCGCGCGTCGGCGTCGGCGAGCTCCTTGCGCGCCTTCTCCGCCTGCGACAAGCCTTCGGCGATCTTGTTCTGGCGATCTTCGATGGCTGCGATGATGTGCGGCCAGCCGAATTTCATGACCAAGAGGACCACGGCAAAGAACGCCAGGCCCTGGATGACCAGGGTAATGTTGGGAATCATGCTTCTTGCTCCTGCACGACGACGACCGTGGTGGCCGTCGCCCGATCGCTGCGGATACTTACTTGACGCCGAGGTAGCCGAGCAGCGGGTTCGCGAACAGCAGCAACAGCGCGATCGCGACGCCGATCATCGGCACTGCATCGAGCAAGCCGGCGACGATGAACATCTTGGTCTGCAGCATCGGGGTCAGTTCCGGCTGGCGCGAAGAACCTTCAAGGAACTTGCCGCCGAGGATCGCGAAGCCGATCGCGGTGCCGAGGGCGCCGAGGCCGATCAGGATCGCCGCAGCGATGACGGTCATGCTCAGGACATCAGCGACCTGTGCGACGTTAGCGATGGTTTCCATGGTTGTCTCCGTAGTTCTTGGTGAAGTGAGAAAAAACGAGCTTTTAGTTAAATAGTGCCGACATGGATGTCGGCTGTTTGACTTTCGCGATCACGGATGATCGCAAAAACTAGTGACTTTCAGCGGCCATGCTCAAGTAAACCAGGCTGAGCACCATGAAGATGAACGCCTGCAGCGTGATGATCAGGATATGGAACGCGGTCCAGCCAAAGTCGGCAATGAACTGACCGATACCGAGCGGCCAGGTCGAGATCGTGCCGAGGCTGCTGCCGAGCGTCATCACCGCGATCAGGATGAAGATCAGCTCGCCAGCGTACATGTTGCCGAACAGTCGCAGGCTTAGGGAAACGGGACGCACGCATTCCTCGATCAGGCGCAACAGCAGGTTGAACGGCGCCAGCAGGATCTTGCCGACGGTCCCCGGCGCCTGGAACGGCACGGTCACGAATTCCTTGAAGAAGTGGCCGACACCCTTGTGCTTGATGCCGACGTACTGGGTCAGCAGGAGCACGGTCAGCGAGAGGCCAAACGTGGTGTTGAGGTCGGCGGTCGGCACGATGCGCAGGTAGGCATGCGCCGGATCGTGGCCGGCCATCACGTGTCCGCTGGCCCACGCCCATGGCAGCAGGTCGATCGGCAGCAGATCCATGAAATTCATCAGAAAAACGAGGCAGAAGATCGTGATCGACAGCGGAGCAATCATCTTGCTGCGGCCGTGGAAGGTTTCCTTGACCAGACCGTCGACGAACAGCACGATCATCTCGATCGCGCATTGCAGCTTGCCCGGAACGCCCGCGGTCGCACGCCGCGACACGCGCAGGAACAGCGTGAGAAAGATCACGCTGGTAAGCAGGGTGAAGAACAACGTATCGAGGTTGATCTTCATGAATACGCCATCGCCGACGCTCAACTGCAGGTGATGCAGGTGATGCTGGATGTACTCGGTCATGTTGACCGAGCCGGCGGCTTCTTCAGTGGCCATCTTGTTACCTGATTGCGATGAGGGCGATCCAGAACGCGAATTGCGCTGCCAGCATGCCGGCGATCAGACCGGGAAACGGCAGCTTGAACACGGCGATGGCGAGATACAGCGTCGCGCACAGCCAAAACCATTTCAGCACCTGCGCCGCGTAGGCGGAGCGCAGCGCGCTGCGTGCCGGAGTCACACCCCGGCCAAACATGCGTAACGCAAACAACAACGTGCCCGCAGCAACGATCATTCCTCCGGACAGCGCCGCAACGCTTGCGCGTGTACCGAATCCTGCGGCTGCCACCAGCGCCACCAAGAAGGTCGTGCCGCACTGCAGTGCCACCGTGCGACTCGCCACATGCCAGCCGTAGGCGATGGAATTTCGCAAGCGCAATCTCCCGGGTTACGGGGAAGATCAGGCTGTGGAGCGCGTCTCCCGGTGCGACCCACACGTTGCAAGGCCGCGCAGTTTATCAATGGCGATGGGGTTGCCGCAATCCAGATCGCAGCCAGAGGCCTCTTTCAATCGCTACGCTCGCGCGCCCGCGCGGTCTACCGAACGGGTGCGCGAGGCAGGAGTGCGGCACATTGGGGACAGCCAAGCCGCGGCTGGATACCCTCTCGCGACATAATGTCGCAGTTGAATCGTGCAGATCTTCACTGGCAACTACTTGCACGGACTCGGCCACCGGTGTCATTCGCCAACGCTGCCACGCACCTGCATTGCCGAGCCGGGGAGACTATTTCGCAGGCGACACCGGCTTTCGCAGGCGACACCGGCACGCTCCTGCATTGCGCCCTACAGGAACGTGGAAAGTGTCCGAGGGCGCCGCGAGCGCTTAAATGGTCCACGTCGTCAATTCGCACGTCGACGCCGGCCATTGCTCCTCCATTGCCGGCGTACCGTCCATCCATGGACATAAAAAAGGCCGGACTTGCGTCCGGCCTCGAAGCAGGCGCAACCTCGACAGGGGAGTTCGAGATTGCGCCGTTCTCTTGGAAAACTGAAGCTTAGCGGGCGCCGGCAGCCTTCTTCGCGGCATTGACCTGCTTGGTGATCGTGTCGCTGGTGGTCTCGAACGAGCCCTTGGTGAGCGAACCGATCGCTTCGCTGGTCTTCGCGGAAACGTTGGCGACTTCCTGGCCGTTCGCGTAGAGCTTCTCGGCGCTTTCCTTCGCCAGCTGAACGCCCTTCGGCCAGATCGTCTTGACGCCTTCGAAATCACGCACTTCGGCCGCTGCGGACATGAATTCGACCGATGCCTTCATTTGCGCTTCGAACGCCTTCAGGTTGAGCTCGGTGATGCGCTCCAGACCTGCCAGCGCGAGACCCTGCGCCTTGACGAACGTATCGGTATAGCCCTTGCCAAGTGCCAGGGACGGATTGTTGATTTGCTCGAACATGAGGATTGCCTCTGGGTGTTGGTGAGTGTGGAGTGCACTCTAGCAGAGTTTCTGCTGCGTCGCAACATAGATTGACCGAAAATTGCTAGGAACCGGCTTGCGCCGTTTATATATGGTTTATATTCAATAAATTAGTTCGTCGCAGTTCTTGCCGCGCCGCACGAAAAAATACGGATTAGCGCGCAGTGGACCGATTCCAGAGCAGGCTCAAGCTGCGGCGGGGCCCTCATATTTGCAGGTCGAGGTGCAGGTTTCTTGCACGACTATGCGCGCCAGCAAAGGCAATCGAGGTTTGAGATGGTCCCAGATCCAGCGCGCGAGGACCTCGCTGGTCGGATTGTCGAGTCCTGGAATGTCGTTGAGGTAGTTATGGTCGAGCTGTTCGGCCAGCGGCGCGAACGCGCTTTTGATCTCGGCAAAGTCCATGACCCAGCCCAAATCCGGGTCGAGCGGACCACGCACGCAGACCTCGATGCGGAACGAGTGGCCGTGCAGACGCGCGCACTTGTGTCCGGCCGGCACCCGCGGAAGGCGGTGGGCTGACTCGAGATGAAATGTCTTGGAGATTTCCATGGCCGGCCATTTTAGCCCAAGCGCGCATGACCCATGCCCTTTGTCACGTGACGCGCGCGATCGGTTCCGACAAGATCACGGGTCAAGTCGAATGTTTCACAAAAAACCTGAACCGTGGAGTGAATAATGGAAAGACGTGATTTCCTCAAGATCAGCGGCGCCAGCCTCGGCGGCTTGGTGCTGCCGGCATTCTACGGACGCGTGATCGCGGCCGAGGCCCTGTTGGTCCCCGTCGACGTGGCTACCAAAAAGCGTCTTGCCGACGTCGCGTTGCACGCGGCGAAGTCCGGCGGTGCGACCTACTGCGACGTGCGCATCGGACGCTACCTGCGCCAATTCGTTATCACACGCGAGGACAAAGTCGAAAATGTCGTCAACACCGAATCCAGTGGCGTCGGCATCCGCGTGATCGCGAACGGCACGTGGGGTTTCGCGGCGACCAGCGACCTGAGCAACGACAGCGTTGCCAACGCCGCCAAGCAGGCGGTCGCCATCGCGAAGGCCAATTCGCGCATGCAAGCCAAGCCGGTGGAGTTGGCGCCGGTCAAGGGCGTTGGCGAGGTTAGCTGGGCCACGCCAATCGTCAAGAACACGATGGCGGTGCCGATCAAGGACAAGGTGGATCTGTTGCTCGGGGTCAATGCCGCTGCGATGCAGGCCGGCGCGAGTTTCGTCAATTCGATCTTGTTTGCGGTGAACGAGCAGAAATATTTCGCCTCGACCGATGGTTCGTACATCGACCAGGATATTCACCGCATCTGGGCGCCGATGCGCGTAACCGCGATCGACAAGGCGAGCGGCAAGTTCCGCATCCGCGCCGGTCTTTCCGCGCCGCGCGGTATGGG
>JBDTWV010000149.1:0-6334 GCA_040006495.1 Dokdonella sp. | reverse complement strand
CGTTCGCGTCCCCGTTGAGCATGTCGAGTTTGTGTGCCATTTCGTGGATGACCACGTTATGCCCCGGCTTGTGCCCGATTTTCAGTACATCCGCCCACGACAGGATCACCGGCCCACGGCCCCACGCCTCTCCGGCCAATACGGTGTTGGTCTGGTGAACGACCCCCGCAGCATCGATTTGTTCGCGCCGAGGAATGAACGCGGCTGGGTACACGATGACGCTCTGCCAACCGTCGTACCAATCGATGCCTAGCTTCACGATGGGTACGCAAGCGTGGGTCGCGAGCAAAACACGGTCGGCGTCGTCGAGCTGCAGTCCCTGTGCCGGCTCGATCGACTTTCGGTCCAGGAACAACGTGGCCAGCACACGCAGCGTGGCCTGATCGGAAGCACCCAGCCGACGCGCGGGGCTGCAGCGCTGGAGCGCTTCGCGCCAGCGCCCTTCGTCGATCGGGTGCCGAGCAACTGTGCGCCGTATGCGCCAGTTTCTGATTTTGTTGAACATGGACATTCTCCAAAGGGGAGGTCGTTGGCGATCTAGAGAGCGTGGAGAATTACGTGAAAAGTCATATGGATGCGAGATTTCCCTGGCAAAAGAGAGCTTTGCCACAGTACCCGCATTGCGCACAGGTCAGAACACGATTACAGTCGTACGACACACAACGTAGACAAATGATATTTGTCGTCAAATACGTGATGCATCCAGGCGTCATGGCGTGAACAGGCAGCCTTGCCCGAACTACAAGTGCTCATCGCTTTGACATCGGGTGTCTTGTGTAGTCATTCAATCCAGTTGAGGGGAAACGACGTTGTCCGACAATTCGACAGCTCGCAACGCGACGCGTTTCGCTACGTTTCTTGCGAGGGTGCTTTCTATTCCAGTCCTTGCTGCATGCCTGTTTGCTTGCGGTGGCGGAGGAGGGGGCAATTCCCCAAGCCCCAATCCACCGCCACCGGTGCCGGAACCGACGTACACCGTGGATCTCAGGCAAGCGCGATTGCTGTCCGATGCTGAACTGAAGACCCCGCCCATCGAGTCGGCGTCCAACCTTTCGCCACCCACGACCGAGGAGCAGGCGTGGTTGGCCCAGAATCATCGGTCCATTCGCTCGATCACCTTTGATGGAGACTTTTCCGATCTCGACTTCCTGGCACAGGAACTTGAAGGGAAGCGGATCGTACAGCTGGGCGAAAGCTCGCACGGTTCTGCCGAGTTCAGTGCGGTCAAGGTCCGCGTCATCAAGTATCTGCACGAAAAATTGGGATACAACGTCATTGCGTTCGAATCCTCCGTCGCCGGATGCCACATCCAGGATCTGGATCTGGATCTTCACGCACCGAAGCCCAAGCTCGGTGTCGAGTGCGTATTCGGGATATGGAATACCGAGGATCTCAATGAGCTTGCGCGCTACATCCATTCGACTCGGCAAACGGCAGCGCCTTTGCGTCTGGCCGGATTCGATATTCAGGACTCATCCAATTTGGATTCGCAGGCACAGATGTTGGCCTGGATCTCTCCGGTGCTGGATCGGGTCAAGCAGGGCCTGACCAACTCGGCGCGCGCGGCTATCATTACGACCGTTGCCGACATGAATTTCCTCTACAGTTGCTACTACGCTCGGCGCTCGAGCTGCCCTGATTTCGATGGGCAGAGCGATTCCCACTACCAGCGTCTCGCTGAAGTCTCTGCACAGTTGCGCAGCTTGGTCGATGCGACACCGTTGGAAAGCCCGGACCGTCAAGAGGTTGTATTCGCTTGGCTGGCCATCGACTCCCTGGCAGGTAAGCTTCGCTCGGAGCGCGAGTTGGTTGTCTATGACCACGGCGCGGTTCGAGATCCGCTGATGGCGCAAAACATCACACGTCTCGCAGAACTGGCTTATCCGCACGAAAAGCTGATCGTGTGGGCGCACAACGCACATATATCCAAACAGTTTCCAGACGCAGCAGGCCATTTGCCGATGGGCAGCTATTTGAGTCAGCGTTGGGGTGACCAACTGGCGACCGTCGGACTGTTCATGCTTCGCGGAGTATCCGCGAATAACGTTCGCACCCCGGTCATCGTCAAGACCCCACTCCCTGGATCGCTGGAAGCCTACGCCTACAGCCTGCGACTTGGCGCACTCTATTTGCGTGTGCCGCAGGTCGACGCACCTGGCAGCGGAGACGATTGGCTGCATCGACCTATCCCGTTCTACGTTTGGGGCGACGACAATGAAGTTGACACCATGGCCGGAAGCTACGACGGCTTGATCATCATCGATCGCTCGACGATGCCCCACTACAACTGAGGCGCGACCGCGGCTCCTGGCTTGCCGGATGTCTGAAGTACGGGCGTCACGAAAAGCAGGGGCCAGGTCGCACTTGTCGATTTCCACAAGACACAAGGTTTGCGCTCAACCCTCAACGCGTGGCTATCGCGCACCCTGTCAGTTCGAAGCCCGGTGCGCCGAGCCATCACGCGTCCATCGCTCGAGCGAAGTCTCCTGCTGCGCTCGGTTGTTGTATCTTCGTGCGCATCGTGGCAGCGGCCACTTATCTCAAGCTTCAGGCCCAAGGAGTATCCATGCGCTGGCTCGATACGCTCATTCCCCCGCCGATAGTCGCGGTCACGTTGGCTTTGTGCATGTGGCTTTCGGCGCCCGCCTCGGCGCGTGAACTCGCATCGCCAGCGCTGCGGCTTGCAGTGGCGCTGGCGTTGGCGATCGCAGGCGCTGCCATTGCTGTCGCAGGTTCACGAGCCTTCAAACGAGCGAAGACCACCACCAATCCGCTCAAGCCACAGAATGCCTCCGCGCTCGTCACGGGCGGTATCTATCGGAACACGCGAAATCCGATGTACCTGGGCGTGACGCTTGTGCTCATCGGAGTGAGCGTTTGGCTCTGGTGGTGGCCAGCGATCCTCGGCCCCATCGTATTCGTCGGCTACATCACCCTCTTTCAAATTCAACCCGAGGAACGTGTGCTTGGTACCAAGTTCGGGACTGAGTACAAGGCCTACTGCGAGCGCGTTCGCCGCTGGGTGTGAGGCTCTGCTTTACGACTGAAAGCATGGGGTGAACAGAAGCTGTTTCCGTTTCGGGCCACCGACATCCGCGGTTCATCGCGGCCACCGCACGCTGTGCTTCTGTTTGACCCGAATGGAGGCGCAGATGTCCATGCTTTTGATGGTTCGCACGCGGCCCGCTTTGTCCTGCACCTGCGCAGAATTGGGCAAGCTGTCATGACTCGCCGTAAATCGCTGTCGAGTGCATGGATGGATCTTGCATTGAACTCGATGGAATTGATGCAAGGGTCCGCGCTTGTTATTGGCAAGCGTACGGCCGCGATGGCAGTGGCTGGCGCGGATCCCTCAGTCGCGCAAAAGCGCGAGATGCGGCGCATGGTGGACGAGAAGACCAGTGCATCCGCGGAGTCGTTGACACGGATTGCGTTCGCTTCTGCCGGCGCCTATCAATCGATGTTCATGACTGCCGCCCTCGGCGGTCGTCTGCCGAGCAGCAGTCAGGTTCAACGTGCCACGATCAAGGTGCTTGGGGCAGCGGCTGCGCCCTATCGCGCGAAGGTGCGGGACAACGTCAAGCGGCTTGGCCGAAAATAAGCTGACAACGGCGCGCAGGTCGAGTAGTTCGCAGTGATCGGCAGATAACGAGGTCGCACATCGCGTCGACCCGTCGACTTTTGTAGTGATCTCCGCACAGGGCTGCGATGCAATCTTGTCGAGCATCGCCGTCAGGCACTTGTTTAGTGTGCCTCAGCGCCGCAGCCACCACCGCATCAACCCGGCGACGAATGGAGTCAGTCGGGTTCGCTGGCACGCGTTGCCGGCCTTGCGGATCGCTTCGGCCTGAGTTGGATACGCGTGGATAACTTCGGCGAGCTTGTTCAGACCGATGCCGTGGACCATCGCGACGGTGATCTCGTTGATCATCTCTCCGGCGTGACTGGCGACGATCGTGGCGCCGAGTATCTTGTCGGAACGCTGGGCGACATGGATCTTGACGAATCCGGTCTGTTCATTGTCCAGGATCGCGCGGTCGACCTCGTGCATCGGCACGGTGAAGCTGCGTATCGCGATGTTCTGCTCATTCGCTTTGCGCACATACATCCCGACGTGGGCAATCTCAGGATCGGTATAAGTGCACCATGGGATGGTCAACGTGCTGAAGCGCTGGTTACCCGGGAACAAAGCGTTGCGCACCACGATGCGCGCGGACGCATCCGCGGTGTCGGTGAACTTGTAATCCAGACAGACATCACCTGCGGCATAGATGTTGCGATTGCTGGTGCGCAGAAAGTCGTCCACTCGCACCCCGCCGGTGTCGTCGAGCTCAACACCTGCCTTCGCCAGATCGAGACCTTCGACGTTGGGCAACCGGCCGACGCCGGTCAGGATTGCATCGACGGTCACGCTGGAGTGGTAGTCGTCGCTGACCATGTCGACGTGCTTTTCGCCGTGCTCGATGCGCACTGCGGTGACGTTGGTATTGAGGCGCACCTCCAGTCCGTCGCGTGCAAAGGCTTCGGACAGCAGTTGCGCGGCGTCGCGCTCCTCATGGGGCAGAAACAGCGGCACGTCCTGCACGATGATGGTGCCAGCACCGAAGCGCGAGAACGCCTGGGCCAGTTCGCAGCCCAGCGGGCCGCCGCCGACGACCAGCAGACGCCGCGGCAGTGTGGTCAGGTCGAAAACGTTCTCGTTGGTCAGGTAGTCGGCATCGGTCAGGCCCCGGATCGTCGGCGTGTCCGGACGCGCGCCCGTAGCGATCATCGCCTTGTCGAAGCGCAACCGCGTGCCGTCGACATCGACGGTATCACCCGATACGAAGCGACCCGTCCCAAGGAAGACGTCCACGCCGGCAGCAGCCAGATCGGCGATCGAGTCGCTGCGGCTGATGCGTGCGCGCAGGCGGCGCATATGCGCCATCGCCGCAGGAAAATCCACCTCGACCTTGTCAGGAGGCCGCGCGCCGTAGCGTCCAGCGTTGCGCATCTCGGCGTAGACGCGCGCGGTGCGGATCAGTGCCTTGGAAGGGACACAGCCGACGTTGAGACAATCGCCGCCAATCAGGTCGCGCTCCACCAGCGCGACGCGCGCACCGAGTGCCGCTGCGCCCTTCGCCGCGACCAAGCCGGCAGGCCCTGCGCCGATCACCACCAGTTTGTAGCGATCAGCCGGTTTCGGGTTGGTCCAGTTCGCAGGGCGGACGCTGGCCAGGCGCTCGCGCTCGAATGCATCCTGCGGTGTCTTCACGCTGGTTGCTCCTTTGCAGCATGGTGCAGCCAGCCGCCGCGAAATCCCGCGGCGCGCAGGCCAGCGACGAGATACGGGCAGCGCCGCATCAGTTGCCAGATCAGCTGCGAGCGATGGTTTTCGATCATCAAAACGACGATGCCCTGATCCAGACCGTAATGCCCGGCCGACACCCAGGGTTTGCCTCCCTCCACGTGCAGCCCAGGATTGATGCCGCTGCTCAGGCGACCGTCGTCGGAGATTTCCGGATAGCGCGAGAGCATCGCGCGAATGCCTTGCAGCGCGAGATCCGGCTGGAATGGCAAGCACGCCAGGACCGCTGGGGGCGACAGGGTGCCGTCGTCCGGTCCGAACGGCACGCCGCGCGCGCAGTATCCGAACAGGCGTCGCGGTTCGGTTTCGATATTCGGAATATCGTCACTGGGTCCATCGCCTGCACTCAGGCCCCAGCAATCCTTGTCGAAGCCGGTGTGGCCGAGTGGATTGATGCACGTGTACTTGCGCTGCACATCAATCGCGCGGCGGCTGTTCTCGAAATAGTCGCTGTTCTTGCCGCGCATGAAGTCGTCGCGGATCCCGCGCAGGTCGATCCACGCGTGCGAGAACTGGTGCACGAACAGCGGCCCGGCGTAAAGGTAGGCGTAGCCGTAGAGGATTTCCCACTGATAGGTCTTGGTCCATGCGCTGTAGCAGTCGTCCGTCACCGGATGGGTCGGAGAACCTGCGGCCAGCGCATACAGCACGATCCCTTCGCTGTAGCCTTCCCAGCCGTAGTGCAGAAAACCCGATTCGGGCTTCCAGCCTTGCATGATCGTGGCGCCGCCGTCCTGTGCCCAGCGCCAGTCGATACGCCGGTACAATGCATCGGCGACGCCGCGCAGTTCTGCCTCATCCGGCGTATCAGCATCAAAATAAACCGCAGCGGTCAGCGCGCCGACGATCAGCAGCGCCGTGTCGATCATCGACAATTCCGAGTTCCAGACGCGGGTGCCCTCGTCACGGTCGAGAAAGTGGTAGTAGAACCCCTTGAAGCCGGTCGCGCTGGGCTCTCCACTTTGGTCGCTAGCCTGGAAGAAGCGC
>JBDTWV010000148.1:0-6347 GCA_040006495.1 Dokdonella sp. | reverse complement strand
ATGCGCCATCGACGATCGGTCGTCGCGGCGTCCTTGCCGAGCACGGCTTGATAGGTGTCGAGCACATGGCGATTGGCGCGATCGCCGATCGCATGGGTGGCGACCTGGATGTGGCAGCGATGCGCCTTTTCGACCGCTGTGCGGTACGCGTTTGGATCGGTGACGAAAATGCCGCGGTTGCCATGGTCGTCGCTGTAGTCGGACAGCAGCGCGGCGCCACGGCTGCCGAGCGCGCCGTCCATGTATAGCTTCACCGTCTGCATGCGCAGATGACCGCTCGGTTCGGACCAATGACCGCCCTGTTCGCACAACCAGTCCAGCGCGGCATTGTCTCCGTCGGCCATTTCGTACAGGCGCAGTGGAATTTCATCGGCCGCCGCCAGCTTCTGCAGGATCTTGAAATCGGCAAGGCTGGTGCCGGGATCGTGCACGCCGGTAAGGCCAGCGGCGACGGCCTTGGCAAATGCTGATTTGTACGCATCGCGCGTCTGCGTCTCGCTCAATGGCGGAATCGCATCGGCGACCAGATCGGTCGCGCCGTCGACGAGGATGCCGGTTGCCTTGCCATCCTTGCGTTCGATGCGCCCACCTTCTGGCTGCCAATCGCCATCCAACGGCTTTTTCGCGCGCGTCAACGCTGCGGTGTTCGCCCACGCCGCGTGCCCGTCGACGCGGCGCAGATACACCGGGCGATCGGGAAATACGGCGTCCAGGTCGGCGGCCGTCGGGAATGCGCCACCCGCCCAGCGGTTCTGGTCCCAGCCGCGCCCCACCAGCCAAGCATCCTTCGGCAGTTTCGCGGCGAACGCACGCAGGCGCGCAATGACATCGGCAACGGATGCGCTGCCGACCAGATCCACCTGGGTCAAGGTCAGGCCGAGACCGAGCATGTGACCGTGCGCGTCGATCAATCCCGGCACGATCGTGACGCCCGCCGCGTCGATGCGCCGCGCATCCGGATGCTGTCTTTGCAGCACCACCGTATCGCCGACTGCGAGGAGCTTGCCGCCATCGTCCCACGCCATTGCGGTGGCCTCGGGATGTGCTGCATCCATGGTGTGGATGCGCGCGTTGGACAGCAACGTGGCGGCGCCGACGGATGTCGCGATCGTCCCGAGCGCCGCGCCAAGGGTGAAACGGGCAAGCATCAGCATGAGCGACCCCCATTCAGGATGGCATCACTGTGACGCGGCTACATTCGACATTCAAGATGGCGGCGCAAGCTGCTACCGTTACGCCTCCGCTGGTCGCCGCAAGGAAACGCCATGAACCTCCATCTCGCGCTACAACCCCTGATCGCCTTGATCGCCGGCATCCTGATCCTCATCGTGCCGCGCCTGCTCAATTACGTGGTTGCGATTTACCTGATCATTGTCGGCCTGATCGGGCTGTTGCCGATGCTGCATCTGTCCTGAGCCATCCGCTCCGAGATGCGCTGGCCATCCCGTTCAGGGCGCCTCGAAGGGGCAGCCCCGGACGCGCACCGATCTGTTGCTCGCATGAGTGCTGTACTCGCACTGCTGTGGCTCGCGACGGCGGCTGTGCCGGCTATGGCTGCCCACATCAGTGCGCAGGTCGACGGTGTGGAAGGGCCACTCAAGGACGCCGTCATGGCAGGTCTCGAAGTCGCCCAGTACGGCCAGCGCGACGTGACCGCTGCCCAAGCCCGGCGCCTTTACGAGCATGCGCAAGCACAGGTGCGTTCCACCCTGGAACCGTACGGTTACTACAATGTTGACGTCAGCGGCGAATTGAAGGACACCGCGTCAGGCGATTTTGTCGCCGTGCTGCACGTAAAACCGGGTGAGCCGGTCAAGGTGACCAACCTCGACATCCATCTCGACGGTGACGCGGACGGTCAACTCACTGTGCAAAAGGCGCTCGCAGCCTTCGTTCCTGCGAAAGGCCAGCCCCTCAATCAAGCGGCCTACGAGAAGAGCAAGGCGACGATCCAGGCGGCACTGTTCGCCAGCGGCTATCTCGATGCGGAACTGGTCACCCGGCAGGTCGAGGTCACGCGCTCGGCGAACGCGGCCGACGTACATCTTGCCTGGAAAGTCGGCCCGCGCTACCGGCTCGGTACTACCACGTTCGAAGGCGGCCAGTTTCCAGACACCTTCATGCAGCGCTACATCCCTTGGCGCGAGGGCGATTTCTATTCGCAGAACCAGTTGCTCGGCTTCCAGCAACGTCTGATCGACGCCGATTATTTCTCGATTGCGCAGGTGCAGCCGGACATCGACCATGCGCACGATGGCGTGGTGCCGATCACGGTCATGCTGGCACCGGCCAAGCGCACGATCTACACCGGCGGCGTATTCATCGGCACCGACACCGGGCCCGGTGTACGCGGCGGCATCGAACGGCGTTGGATCAACCGCCGTGGGCACAAGCTGAAACTCGAAACCATCGTCGCCACGCGTTTGAAAACTGCGTCCGCCCTGTACCAGATTCCGCTGGCCGGCCCAAACAACCACAGCCTGAATTTTGGCGCGAACTATCGCGACGAAAACACCGACACCAGCACCGCAAATACATTCGGCCTCGCCGCGACCGATTCGTCGATCTGGCGTGGCTGGACGCGCACGTTTGGCCTCAAGTTCCTGACCGGAAATTTCGAGGTCGCCAATATCCAGGGCAGCACGACCCTGCTCTATCCGGAAATCTCGCTCGCGCGCAAACAGGTCGACGATCCGATGTTCGTGCGTCGCGGCTACTCACTGACCGTGGCCGCGCGCGCAGGCCAGAGCGGATTGCTATCCGATACCAGCTTCGCGCAGGTGTCGGCGGATGCGAAGTGGATCCGCGGATTGACCGAAAATTCGCGCTTCATCGCGCGCGGCTCGCTCGGCGCGACGAAGGTTGGCGACTTCGATAAATTGCCACCGGAATTGCGCTTCTTCGGCGGCGGCGACCGATCGATCCGCGGCTACGCGTTCCAGACCATCGGCGCGCCGTTGCCTACGGACCAGCTTCCGATCGCGCTTGCGCGCTGCGCAGCGCGTCCGAAATCAACCTGCCAGACTTTGGTCATTGGCGGCAGGAATCTTGCCGTCGCGAGCGCGGAGTACGAGTACTACTTCAAGCCAAACTGGGGCATCGCGACCTTCATCGATACTGGCGATGCGTTCAACAGCTTCGGCGACTACCGGCAGAAAGTGGGCGCGGGGTTCGGCGTACGCTGGCGCTCACCGGTCGGCATGATCCGCGCCGACCTCGGTTTTCCGATCCACGACAAGAACGCGAGCGGCGTCGAGCTGCATATCGTAATCGGGCCGGATTTATGAGCCGCTGCGATCGGCGACGCCCTTGCGCGAGCGCCGACAGGCGCGCTGCTCTCGTTCCATATTCGCGCAAAGGCTTCGCGCCTGCCGGCGCTCCCACGAAGGGATGGGTGATGCCGGGTGTGCTGAAGTGGATCGGTATCGCATTTCTCATCCTCGTGCTGATCATCGGCGCACTGTCGATCTGGTTGCTGCGCACCGAATCGGGACTGCATTTCGTGCTGGCACGCGCGATCGGCGCGACCAACGGCAATCTCACGATCGAGAAATCCAGCGGAAGCGTGGCCGGCCCGCTAACCGTAGAGAAATTGCGCTACCGCGATGCCAGTGCCGGTGTGGATGTGACCGTACGACATGTCGTGATCGCGTTCTCGCCACTCGAACTGATCTCCGCACGCCTTCACATCACGCAACTCGCACTCGATGGCCTCGACGTCGCACTGACAACTGTTCCTGCCACTCCGACGCAACCAGCCAAACCGTTCTCACTCGCCGCACCGCTGGAGGTGGTGCTCGATCGGTTGACGCTCACGCATGCACAGGTGAATCGCGATGGTGCTGCGTTGCTAGCGATCGACGCCCTCGACGTGATTGGGCGTTGGACGCACGACGGCATCGCGCTCACGTCGCTCGCAATGCGCTCTCCGGACGGCACGATCGACATGCACGGCACCGTGTCGGCGTTGGCGGGCTATCCCGGCAACGGCTCGATCGAGGTGCAATGGAAGGTCGGCGATATACGCTACGCCGGCACGCTGACCGCGCGCGGTGATGGCAATCAGGCACACCTCGATCTCGCGCTCGTCGAGCCGACGGCCGCAACGGTGAACGCGACGTTGACCCAGAAGAGCGAATTCCCGTGGACTGCGAAAGTCAGTGTGCCGCGCTTCGACCCGAAGCGTGTGCAAAAAGACTCCACGCTCACGACCCTCGCACTCGATCTCGCAGGCTCCGGCGACAGGGAACACGGGACGCTCTCGGGCGAAGTCGCGATCAACGATCATCGCGTCGAGCTCGATCCCCTGCGCTATGGGCTCATCGGCAAGCGGTTGAAGATCGAGGCACTCACGCTGAAAAGCCCCGAAGCGCCCGGCACGCTACATGCGAATGGCGAAGTTCAACTCGACGCGAGTCCGGTTTCAGCAACACTCGCGCTCGATTGGCAAGACGTCGTGCTACCACCCGATCTAGCCGGCCAGTCGCTGGCGACGCACGGCAAACTCGACGCATCCGGTAGCGCCGAAAAATTCCACGCGCAAGGCCAATTGTCGATCGGGCCGCCCGGCAAGCTCGCGGACATCGCAGTGAACCTCGACGGCACCCCCGACGCGATCGTGCTGCGACAGCTCGCGTTGAAGCAGGCCCGCGGTGGCCTCGATGCGCACGGCACCGTGAAGCTGCAGCCCGCGATCGGCTGGCAGATCAGCGCCAAGGCGGACAAGTTCGATCCCGGCGCGTTTGCGGCCGCGTGGCCCGGCGCGCTCAATTTCGATCTCGCCAGCGATGGCAGCCTGACCGACCGCGGCCCCGTTGCGACGATCAAACTCGAGCGCCTGAGTGGCACGTTGCGCAAGCGACCAGTGTCGGGCAGCGCGGATTTGAAGATCAAACCCGATTACATCGTCGATGGCACGCTCGCCGTGGCCTCTGGCAAGAGTCGCATTGACGTGGTCGGTCGCGGCGGCAATGAGACCGATGCCACGGTCAAGCTTGCGATCGCCTCGCTTGGCGATTGGCTGCCCGACTCTGACGGCAGTCTGGATGGCCAATTCAATGTAAGCGGAAAATGGCCAAAACTGGGCGTGACCGGTCGCGCTCATGGCTCCAAAATCGGCTTTGGGGCAACGCACATCGGCACCCTCGACCTCAACGTGAGTCTCGCCGACATCCAGTCGCCGCAAGGCACGCTGGACATGAAAGCTGCTCAAATCAGCACCGGTCCGCTGGCATTCGATACGCTGACGCTTGATGGCAACGGCAACAAGGCGGCGCACCAGCTCGACGTCGCCGCCACTGGAACACCCTTGGGTTTCAAGCTCGTGATGTCTGGCAGCACAAAAGATGACGGCCGCTGGAACGGCACATTGAAGACGCTCGACGTCGCACTCAAGGAGGCGCCAACGCTTGCGCTGGAACAGTCTGCAATGCTCGCCTGGAATGGCAAGCAGTTCAGCGCCAGCGAAATCTGCCTCGTCGGTGGCGGCCCGAAGCTCTGCGTCGCCGGCAAGGGTGGCGCGGACGGCGCCATCGTTGCACGCTATCGCATCGAGCGGCTGCCGATCGCCCTGATTGCGAAGCTGGCTGCACCCGATGCGCCGTTCAAGGCCAACGGGATGGTCGCCGGCAGTGGCGAGATCCAGCGCGCCGCGAATGGCGCGCTGAACGGCCATGCAACGATCACCTCGAACAAGGGCAGCGTCGCCTACCTCGACGACGCGAACCAGCCGCTACTCGCCTACTCTGGTCTCGCGCTCGATGCGAAACTCTCGCCCCAGTCGACGCATGCGACGTTGCACGCGGCGCTCGACCACGACGGCAAACTCGATGGCGATGTCACCCTGAGCGGCGCGCCGGGATCGGCACAGGCGCTGTCGGGGCATATCGACCTGACGCTGAACAGCCTCGCCTTCATCGAGCTGCTGACGCCGGAAGTCGCCAATACCAAGGGCCGGCTCGCCGCTAACTATACGCTCGCCGGCACGACAGCCGCGCCGCAATTGAACGGCGCGCTGACGCTGAAGCAATTCGCGGCCGAAGTGCCTTCGGCCGGACTGAAGCTGCATGACGGCGACTTCAGCGTACGCGCGATCGACGCCGATCATTTCGTACTCGACGGAACGCTGAAATCCGGCGATGGCACGATCACGGTCTCGGGCACCGGCGGCGTCGGCGCAACTGCGCCGCTCAAGGCGAGCATCAAGGGCGAGAATTTCCTTGTGGCCGATATCCCGGCCGCGAAAGTCGTGATCTCGCCGGATCTGACGATCGAGCGCAGCGCGAAGAACATCACGCTCGGCGGTAGCGTCACCATCTCGAACGCCGATGTGGACCTTGCCAAACTGC
>JBDTWV010000147.1:0-6360 GCA_040006495.1 Dokdonella sp. | reverse complement strand
GCAGCGCGAGGCAGAGGCCGGCGAGGCCGCCGCCGAGTATCACCACATCCGCATTCGTCTCGTGCATGTCCGTCCTGTCAGCGTGCCGGCCGTGACGATGGCACGGCCGCCCTATCATCGCGCATGTGCTGGCGCAGTGCGTGAATGGGACTGTGCGTCGCTAGCCTTCGGCATCATTCGCCAGCCGCGGCGGTGCAACCGCCGTGCCGCGCAGACACAGGCTCAGCATCGGCGTGGTCATCAGCGTGGTAACAATGGCCATCACCATCAGCATCGTAAACAACTCATAGCCGATCACGCCGGCGTCAAGGCCGACCTTCATCACGATCAGCTCCATCAGCGCGCGCGCGTTCATCAGCGAGCCGATCGCCAACGACTCGCGCCAGCCAAGTCCCGTGATACGTGCGCCGATGCCGGCGCCCAACACCTTGCCAATCACCGCTGCGGCGAGGACCAGCAGCAGCGCCCACAGTCCGCCGCCGGTGAACGCATCCGGCGTGGTCGCGAGGCCGGCGAGCGCGAAGAACACCGGCATCAGCAGCAGGACGGCGACATGCTCTATGCGTTCTATCAAGGTTTCCAGCAGGCGGGTGTCGCGCGGCAGGCAGGCGCCGAACAGGAAGGCGCCGAACACCGCATGCAGGCCGCACCATTCGGTCGCGGCAGCCATGGCGCAGGTGCAGATCAGCAGCACGCTGAGCACCGCGCCGCCGGGGCGCCCGTCGGGAGCATGCCGTGCTAGATAGCGGGCCAGCAGCGGGCGCAGCACGCCGAAAGCGATCAGCGCGATCGCGATCAACCCGCCCAAGGTGCGCGCGAAACCCATCCAGCCGTCGTGCGCGCTGATCAACGCGACGACCAGCGCCAGCATGATCCACGCGAACACGTCGGCGACTGCCGCCGAGGCGAGCGCGAGCTGGCCGAGCGCGCCGCGCGTCATGTCGCGCTCCTTGAGGATGCGCGCCATGATCGGAAACGCGGTGATCGCCATCGACGCGGCCATGAACAGCGCGAACGGCCAGAAGCCGACGCCGACGGGTGCGAAGCGCGCGTGCAGGAACGGTGCGATTGCGATGCCGAGCGCCATCGGCAGCAGCACGCCGAGCACGCCTACCCAGCCCGCTGCGACGAGGCGCTGGCGTGCACCCTCGGGCGTGCGCAGTTCCGCGCCGACGATAAACATGAACAGCACGAGGCCGATCTGGCTGAGACCATCGAGCGCGCCCAACTGGCCATGCGGGAACAGCCACGCGTGCACGCCCGGCACCAGCGCGCCGAACACGATCGGACCGAGCACGATGCCGGCGATCATTTCACCGATCACCGGCGGCTGGCCAATTCCGCGCAGCAGCAGGGCGAGCAGGCGCGCGGTGGCGAGGATTACGACGAGCTGCAGGAGCAGGTGAGGAACATGCCCCATGATCGATCAGGATTCCAAGGGTGGATCGTAAATCAGTGCAGGCACCGCGCTCGCGCGGCGGTAGGCGCGCACGACGTGGCCGTAATGCAGGATGCGCCCGATCGTGTACAGAGTAATCCGCGTGACATCGCGCACCGGCCGGAAATGGCTGCCGCGGAATTCGCCGTGATAGCGCGAGTCGATCGGCACCGACACTATCCCGATTTGTTTGTCGCGTGCGGCAGCGATCAACAATGCCGCCTCAAACACAAAATCGTCTGCGTCGATATCGACCAGTTCGAGCGCGCCGAGCGGGTAATAGCGTTGGCCACTCTGGGTGTCGGCGACCGGCGTCGCGCAGCCCCACGAGATGCCCCAGTCGGCGACCGCGTTCGCGCGGCGGCGGCCGACTGGTTGGTTCTCGCGGTGGCGGATGCGTGCGCCGATCACGATGTGTTCGGGATAGGCACGTGCGGCGGCGAGCAAGCGCGGTACGTCGGCGACCAGATGCTGGCCGTCGCCGTCCATCGCGACGACCGCATCGAAGCCGAGCTCGCGCGCCTTGCGAAACCCGTCGCGCAAACCTTGACCCTTGCCGAGCGATGTCACGTGGCGGATCAGCGTGACCGGCAGGTCGGCGATGCGCTCGGCGGTCGCGTCGGTCGAGCCGTCGTCGATCACGATCACGTTCGGGCAGATCGCAAGCACGCCTTCAACGATGCCGCGGATCGCGAGCTCCTCGTTCAAAGCAGGAATCACCACCGCGATGCGGGCCGGATCGGTTGCACTCATGCGAGGACCTCGATCGACAGCGAGGTCGCGATGCCGTTAGGCAGTTGCACCTCGCCGGTGGTGGAACGCGCGAGCAGGCTGAACAGCGGCAATCCGTTCGCGATCGGCGCGGCCTCGATCACCGCGGCATGGTTGCTCGGCAATGGCGCCAAATTCGCGGCATGGGGCAGGTGACGCAGGCGCAGCGTCGCCAGCGTGCGCGGGCCGCGCTCCGGATTGATCACCAGCGCCGCGCCGAATGGCATAGCGGCCGGCAACACGCCGGCCAGCGCGCCCTGCGCCACGACGTCATACGCTGCGAACAACACCGGTGCCCGGTCCGTGCACGCGAGCACGGCGCTTTCGAGCAGGCCGGCTGCAAAGCTCCCGCGACATGCGGATACCGCATTCGACGCGGCATGGCATTCGGCGGCAACTGTCCAATGACCGGCCGGTGCGTTGTGCACCGAATTGTGGAAGCGCGTCGGTGAAACCTGCAGCGGCGCAGTCGCCAGCGTCGTGCACAGGTCATCGGTGATCACGATGTCGCCGTGCATCGATGCGAACACGCAGCGCAGCGTATCGGGTTTGCGATCGGCCATCGCGCACGCCTGTGCGGCGACTTCGCAAGCGAGCAGGACGGGCGCCGGCGCGCGGCGGCGCTCGTTCGGCGGCAGGATCGTCGCTGCGGGTTTGCCTGCATCCACGGTCGGCAGTGGCGCTTCTTCGCGCAGCAGCTCGCTCGCGTGAATCCAGTCTGGGATGCCGGGCGACCACCAGCCGATGCCTTCGATATGCACGATCAGTTCACCACGTTCGGGGATGCCCATGCTCACGCGCTCCGTCCGCGCCCGAACGCGAGCGTGCAATTGTTGCCGCCGAATCCGAATGAGTTGCTGAGTGCGACGCTGATGGTCCGGCTTTCATTGTCGAGCGTGATTTGCGGGCCGCACAGCGGGTCGAGCGTCGTGCTGTTCAAAGTGCCCGGCACGATGCCCTGTTCCATTGCGAGCAAAGTGATCACCGATTCAAGGATGCCAGCGGCGCCGAGGGTGTGGCCGGTGTAACCCTTGGTTGAACTCGCGCGCGTGGTTGCGGGAAACAGATCGCGCACCAGTGCCGCCTCGACTTCGTCGTTCTTGATCGTCGCCGTGCCATGCAGGTTGATGTAATCGATGTCGATGGTCGCGAGGCCGGCGCGCGCGAGTGCATCGCCGAGCGCGAGACGGGCGCCGAGTCCTTGCGGGTGTGGCGTCGACATGTGGTGTGCGTCCGAGGCCTCACCGTAGCCAAGCAGACGCGGCGCGCTCGCCAAGCCATCGCGTTCGAGCAAAGCAAAACCGGCCGCTTCACCGATCGAGATGCCGCGACGTGCGACGTCGAACGGGCGGCAGGGGTCGGGCGCAACCAGTTCCAGCGCGTTGAAGCCGAACAGCACGCTGCCGCACAGGGTATCGACGCCGCCGAGGATCGCCGCGACCGCGACGGCCGCGCGCAGCAGGCGTTCGGCTTGGGCGAAGATCTTCGCGCTCGACGAGCACGCGGTCGCAATCGTCAGGCAGGGTCCGCGCGTGCCGAGCGCTGCTTCGAGGAATACGCCCAGCGAATGTGGCGTATGCAGCAAGGGATTGCACAACCCCACCGGAAACGTGCCGCCTTCGAGGTCGGTGTAGGCCTCCTCGGTGGCGCCGATGCTGCCGGTCGAGGTACCCAGCAGGAGGGCGACGCGACCGGCACCGTAGCGTTCGATTGCCTCACGCGCCCCATCAAGGAATCCGTCTGCGCCGATACCGAGCCATGCGAGACGGTTGTTGCGGCAATCGTAGTCGGCGAGTGCGTCAGGCAACGGCGTAGTTTCGAGATCATCGACGCGACCGATCGCGCAGGTCAGCGGCGCAGGAGTGAAATCGTTCACGCGCAAGCCGCCGCGTTTGGACAGCAGGGCCTGCGCGTGCGCAGCGCGACCGCGCCCAAGCGCGGACGTCGCAGTGAATGCAGTGATGGCAAGAGGATCGATGCGGCTGGGCACGCGGCTGGGAGTCGGGCAGGGCGCGAAATTATGACACAGGCGTTTCGCGCAAGAACGTGCGCCAAGGCCGCACTGTTACCATTCGCGCGGGCGGCCGCATGGTCGCCGCGTTCATCGAAGAAGCCGATCAGGTGCCTACCATGTCATCCAAGCACGCCCCGCCGCAGACCGCTTCGCTCACCAGGGTGCAAACCTTCCTGCACGATCTGCAGGATCGCATCTGCACGGCGCTGGAAACAGCGGACGGTTCCGCGCGTTTCGTTGAAGATGCGTGGCAGCGCGAAGTGCCCTCACTCCACGGTGGGCGATCTGCGCCGGCCGGGTTTTCGATGGGGGGCGGACGTACCCGTGTCCTGAAGGACGGCGCGGTATTCGAGCAGGCCGGGGTGAATTTCTCGCGCGTCTCCGGTGCGCACTTGCCGCCGGCCGCGAGCGCGCATCGGCCCGATCTCGCCGGCTGTCCATGGACTGCGCTTGGCGTATCGCTGGTGGTGCACCCGCGCAATCCGTATCTACCGACCACGCACATGAACGTGCGCTATTTCGAGGCGCAGGCAAATAGCACAGATCCGACTTGGTGGTTCGGTGGCGGCTTCGACCTGACCCCGTTCTATCCGTTTGACGAAGATGTCGTGCACTGGCATCGGGTGGCGCGCGATGCCTGCGCGCCATTCGGCGATGACGTCTATCCGCACTACAAGCGCTGGTGCGACGAATATTTTTTGATCAAGCATCGTGCCGAGACCCGTGGCGTCGGCGGGCTGTTCTACGATGACCTCAACGCGGGCGGCTTCGAGCGCTGCTTCGGCATAACGCAGGCGGTCGGCAATGGATTTCTCGATGCCTATCTGCCGATCGTCGAGCGTCGCAAGGCGATCTCGTACGGCGAGCGCGAGCGCGAATTCCAGCTGTATCGGCGCGGCCGCTACGTGGAGTTCAACCTCGTCTACGATCGCGGCACCTTGTTCGGCCTGCAGTCCGGTGGGCGCACCGAATCGATCCTGATGAGCCTGCCGCCGCGCGTGCGTTTCGAGTACGACTACACGCCGGTACCGGGCAGCGCCGAGGCACGCCTCGCCGATTACTTGAAGCCGCGCGCTTGGCTCGGTGAGCAAGCCTGAACCGTCGCGCGTGCAGTCGGCGTTTCCACGATCTCGACGCACCCGCCGGCGACAAGATCAGGCTGCAGTATCGGCCTTCCTGTTGGCGTCGCAGCGAGCGGTGGTCTCGCTGGTGCAGATGTAGTCGCAGGCGATGACGTAAAGCACGCACCAGACTGCAAAGGTCCCTGACCCGGTCATCCGAACGCTTTTCTACGTGTGTCGTTGCTCGACCCACTCGTGTCGGATGCCAGACGTTCATACGTGAAGCCGCAGTGGGATATGCCGTTGCGGATCAACACCTCGATGCGGGAAGGTGCCGAACGCGGAAGGAAGCGCTCCTGACCTCCGCGGTGCGCATCATCTATCCAGGCGGCCGGCAAGGCGGTGCAGGGTCACGCCAAGTAGTGCTGCACAAAGCAACAGCAACGCCCACGTGGACAGCGTGGGTGCCGGTTCCGAAGGCGGCGTGGTGCCGCCAGCCGTCGCGACGATCTGGATCAAGACCGCGGACGTGCTAGGCGCGTTCGCCGCATCACCACTGTAGATTGCGGTGATGGGGTGCGAGCCGAGCGTGAGCGTCGCGGTGGTAAACGTCGCAGCCCCAGCATTGACCGCGCCCGTACCGAGCACACTTGCGCCATCAGTGAACTGCACCATTCCGGTCGGACTCGTGCCGTTGACGGTTGCCGTGAAGGTCACGGCCTGGCCCACCAGCGATGGATTGAGCGATGACACGACGCCGGTGGTTGTCGCGGCAGGCGCTACGCCGTTGACCATTTGGCTCAATGCCGGTGACAAACTGCCGCCATTGCTGGAGTCGCCCGAATACACGGCCGTGATCGGATGGGTGCCGACACTTAAGGCGGCTGTCGTCAACGTCGCTGTCGTGCCAGTCAACACTACTGGCGCACCGAGACTCGTTGCGCCGTCCTTGAATTGCACGGTACCGGTCGGCGCCGTACCGCCAGTTACGGTTGCGGTAAAGGTGACGCTCTGACCGAACGTAGATGGATTGAGCGACGAGACCACGGTCGTCGTGGTCGGGCTGGGTCCGCCCG
>JBDTWV010000146.1:0-6360 GCA_040006495.1 Dokdonella sp. | reverse complement strand
AGACGCGATTCAAGCGCGCGCCCTCGGAGCAGTGGGAAGCGCAGAAGAAACTGCTACTCGGTTAGATTAGTTTAGGTTGCGACCCTCCGATGAAATCCATCGCGGGAGCAAACGATGTATGTGGGCAAGTTGGCATTTGCGCAGGTCATGGAGCATCTGCCGCTCCACACCTTTCGCCGAATCGTCACCCGTTACGCGGGCGAGCGGAAGCTAAAGTCGTTCTCGTTCTTGTGCGGTTTCTTGATCGACCAGCGTCCCATCGTGAAAGTGTTCTTGGCCCAGATCACTTGTATCCGATCCAGTTCGCGGACTCTGTTCAGGTCGGGGGTATACCGGACAAGAGGTAACATTTTCGTCTCGAACGGAACATCTGTCGGTTCGAGGCGCAGGTCCGGTGATCGAAGAATCCCAGGCCGTACTGCATGAACCTGACCAGCCAGATCTGGTCACTGACTTCCTTGATGCCGACGTTGTAACCTGCGAAGATGCGTCATTAGCGCTTCACCTTCGTGGAGTGTTCTGGTCGTTCGTCGACCGGGAGAATGTCTGACGCCCATGGCGCAAGTCTTTCAGCCTCGTCTCATTTTATCGCTGAAGCTCGGTGCGCTCGTTGTATTGACGTTGTCTGCCGTTGCGGTGCTGGCCTGGCGCATCAGCATTGCGCCGCATCCAGCGATAGGTTCGCCGGTCGAGCAGGTCGTGCCGTTCAGTCATGTGCACCATGTCGGCGAGGTCGGGCTCGATTGCCGCTATTGCCATGCCTCGGTCGAACAATCAGCCTTCGCGGGCATCCCGCCGACCCACACCTGCATGACGTGTCATTCGCAGCTTTTCACCGACGCGCCGATGCTCGCGCCGGTCGTCAAGAGTTTCGAAAGCGGCGCGCCGTTGCAGTGGAACCGCGTGCACGATTTGCCGGATTTTGTCTATTTCAACCACAGCATTCACATCGCGAAAGGCGTCGGCTGCGCGACCTGCCACGGCCCCGTTAATCGCATGCCGCTGATCTGGCGAACCGCATCGTTGGAAATGCAATGGTGCCTGGAATGCCACCGCGCGCCGGAGCGCCACATTCGACCGCTCGACAAGGTGTTCGACTTGAATTGGCAACCAGCCGGGGACCAGCTTGCCCTCGGGAAGCGTCTGGTGGAAGCCTACCGCATCCACACCGCCAGCCTGACCGACTGTTCGATTTGCCATCGCTAAGGCGAACCCCATGACCGAAGATCCGCATACTGCCGTCGATAGCGAAGCGATACGCCTGCGGCTTGGCGACACCCACGGTGCGACGATGTGGCGCAGCCTGGACGAGATCGGCGAGACGAGCGCGTTTGGCGACTATCTGACGCAGCAGTTTCCCCGTTTTGCCAACCAATTCCAGGTCGACCGACGGGAATTCCTCAAGCTGATGAGCGCGTCGCTGGCGCTCGCGGGACTCGGCGCTTGCACGCGCGAGCCGCAGGAAAAGATTCTTCCCTATGTCAAGGCGCCGCAGGGCGCCGTTGCGGGGGAGCCTCGTTTTTTCGCGACCGCGACCACTCTCGGCGGCTTCGCCATGGGCGTACTGGTCGAAAGCAACATGGGGCGTCCGACCAAGGTCGAAGGCAATCCTATGCATCCGGCGAGCCTGGGGAGCACCGACACCCTCACGCAAGCCTCGGTGCTCGGCCTGTGGGATCCCGATCGTTCTCAGGTCGTGACCAGGAAGGGCCAGATCAGCACCTGGGAGAACTTCAGCAGCGCGCTGGGACGCCAATTGATCGGCCTTGCGCGAAAACAAGGCGAGGGCTTGCGCATTCTGACCGAGACGGTAACCTCGCCGACACTCGCAGCACAACTGCAAGCGTTGCTCGCACGCTATCCCAAGGCGCAATGGCATCAATACGATCCGATCAATCGCGATAACGTTTACGACGGCACGCGAATGGCGTTCGGTGAAGCTCTGGATGTGCGGTACCGTCTTGATAAGGCGCGGACGATTTTGAGTCTCGACGCAGATTTTCTAGGCGCCGGCAATGCCCGCGTGCGCGCCGCGCGCGACTTTGCGCAGGGACGCGGCGCGGGCGGTCGTGCAGCGATGCCGAATCGCCTGTACGCAGTGGCGAGCAGCCCGAGCCTGACCAGCGCCTTCGCCGATCACTGTGTCGCGTTGCGCGCCGGCGATGTCGAGAATGCCGCCCTACGCATCGCGAAATTGCTGGATTTGCCGGTGGTCGCGCCAGACGCGGTCGTGGGCGTGGCCGAAGACTGGTTGGCCGCATGCGTGCGCGATCTCCAGGCAAGCCGCGGTGCGTCGCTCGTTGTCGCGGGAGAAGCGCAGCCGCCCTTTGTGCATGCGTTGGCGCACAGGATCAACCACGCACTCGGAAATGTCGGCGTCACGGTGACGTACAGCGAGCCGGTCGTCGCTGACCCCGCGAATCAAGGCGAGTCGTTGCGCGCGCTGGTGCGCGACATCGCCGCGCACGCGGTCGACACGCTGATCGTGATCGGCGGCAACCCGGTCTATTGCGCGCCCGCGGATGTTCGATTCGGCGACGGCCTGCTCGGTGTCCCGTTGACGGTGCGGCTGGGCCTCTACGAGGACGAGACCTCGGCGCGCTGCCAATGGCACCTGCCCGCCACGCACGCTCTGGAAGCATGGTCCGATGCGCGCGCCTACGACGGCACGGTTACGCTGATGCAGCCGCTGATCGCGCCGCTCTACGCCGGCAGATCGGCGCACGAGTTGCTCGCCATGCTCGGGGGAGGAACGCTGCGCAGCGGCTACGACATCATGCGCGACTATTGGCAAGAAAAGCTCGGCGCCGATTTCGAGCGCGGGTGGAGCACCGCACTGCGCGAGGGCGTCGTTACGGGAACTGCGCTTCCGGAAAAGACCGTTACTACAAGGGGTGATTTGCCTGCCCACGGACCTGCTGGGCCTGCCGGCGCAGACGATTCGTCGCTCGAACTGATCTTTACGCCGGATCCTTCGGTCTGGGACGGGAGCTTCGCCAATAATGCGTGGCTGCAGGAATTGCCCAGGCCACTGACCAAGTTGACCTGGGACAACGCGGCCTTAGTTGCACCCGCGCTGGCGAAGCGGCTGTCACTCCAAAACGAAGACGTGGTCGAGCTCACCTGTCGCGGCCGCACGCTCGCGGCGCCGGTCTGGATCGTTCCGGGACAGGCCGACGGAGTGGTGAGCGTGAGCCTGGGGTACGGGCGCACCCGGGCCGGCCGCGTCGGCAACGGTCACGGTTTCGACGCCTATGCGTTGCGCCCGAGCGACGCGCCGTGGTTTTCGCGCGGGCTCCAGATTCGCAAGACCGGCAAGAAGTACCCGCTGGCGACGACGCAGCATCATCACGCCATGGACGGACGCGATCTGGTGCGTGTCGCTACCGTCGCCGAATTCGATCAGAATCCGCAAGCAGCGAGCGGGCCGCGGCATGCGACCATTCCTATCGGCACGCTCTATTCCCCCTTCAAGTACGACGGCTACGCGTGGGGCATGGCGATCAACCTGGGCGCGTGCATCGGATGCAATGCCTGCACCATCGCTTGCCAGGCGGAAAACAACATTCCGGTGGTCGGCAAGGCCGAGGTCGCCCGCGGGCGGGAAATGCATTGGATCCGGGTGGATCGCTATTACGAAGGCTCGGCGCATGCCCCGCGTACCCACTTCCAACCCGTGCCCTGCATGCAATGCGAGCGCGCGCCTTGCGAAGTCGTCTGTCCGACCGAAGCTTCGGTGCACGACTCCGAGGGACTCAACGTGCAGGTGTACAACCGTTGCGTCGGCACGCGGTTCTGCTCCAACAATTGCCCGTACAAAGTGCGCCGATTCAACTTCTTCCAGTATGCCGACGAAAATACCGAGAGCCTCAAAGCACAGCGCAACCCTGAGGTGACGGTGCGCATGCGCGGCGTGATGGAAAAGTGCAGCTATTGCATCCAGCGCATCGCCAATGGGCGTATCGAGGCCGACAAGGCAGGCCGTCGCATCCGCGACGGCGAAGTCGTCACCGCGTGCCAAGCCGTCTGTCCGACCCAGGCCATCAGCTTCGGCGACTTGAACGATCCGGCGAGCCGGGTCAAGGCGCTGAAAGCCTCGCCGCTCGATTACGCGCTGCTGGGTGAGCTAAATACCAGGCCGAGGACGACCTATCTCGCCAAGCTGACCAACCCGAATCCGGATCTCAAGGAAAGCTGACGCATGTCGCCCGCCATCTCCACTCCGGCGAACGATATCAACGAGTCGCGCCTGCAGGTGCTCAAGGGCGCGTATTCGTACGCATCGATCTCCGACAAGATCAGCGACATCGTCCTGACCCGGCCGACGCATTGGGGATGGGTCGCCGCGTTCAGCTTATGCACCGCGTTGACGTTGTTATTCGTAGTCGCAATGGCGTACCTGTTCTACAAGGGCGTGGGCATCTGGGGCATCGACATCCCTGTCGCCTGGGCGTTCGCGATCACCAACTTCGTGTGGTGGGTCGGCATCGGTCACGCCGGCACGTTCATCTCGGCGTTCCTGTTGCTGCTGCGGCAGAAATGGCGCACGTCGATCAATCGCTTCGCCGAGGCGATGACCATCTTCGCCGTGGCGATGGCCGGGATCATGCCGATCCTGCATCTCGGTCGCCCGTGGTTCTTCTACTGGCTTGCTCCCTATCCCAATATCATGAATCTCTGGCCGCAATGGCGCAGTCCCCTGGTGTGGGACATTTTCGCCATCGGCACCTACATCATCGTGTCGATCCTGTTCTGGTACATGGGCCTGATCCCCGATCTGGCGACGCTGCGAGATCGCGCCGAGAGCCGCGTCAAGCAGATCGTCTACGGGCTCGGCGCCCTGGGATGGCGCGGCGAAGCGCGGCAGTGGCGTCGCTTCGATACCGCGTATCTGTTGCTGGCGGGTCTCGCAACCCCGCTGGTGATCTCGGTGCACAGCGTGGTGTCGTTCGATTTTTCCATCGGCAACACGCCCGGATGGCATTCAACGATCTTTCCGCCGTATTTTGTCGCCGGCGCGCTGTTCTCGGGGTTCGCCATGGCGCTTACCATCTCGATCCCGCTGCGCGCGATTTTCGGCCTGAAGGATTTCATCACCGAGCGGCACCTCGACAATATCGCCAAGATCATGCTGGTGTGCGGCTTGATCGTTGCCTATAGCTACGTGGTCGAAATCTTCATGGCCTTCTACAGCGGCGACGAATTCGAAAAGTACATGGTCCTGAACCGGATGCGCGGGCCCTATGCCCCCATTTACTGGGTCGTCGTCCTGTTCAACGTCGTCATTCCGCAATCGCTGTGGTTCAAGCGCGTGCGCCTGTCCGTCATGACGCTGTTTGTGCTGTCGATCGTGGTCAACATCGGCATGTGGCTCGAACGTTTCATGATCATCGTCACCAGCCTGCACCGGGACTTTTTGCCCTCGAGCTGGGGCATGTTCTATCCGACGTTCTGGGACTGGGCGATCCTGGTCGGATCGCTCGGCGCCTTCGGCTGGCTTTTCCTCATGTTTGTGCGCTTCCTGCCGGCGATATCGATTTCCGAGATGCGCAAGCTGGTTCGCGAGAAGAAGGAGGGTGAACTGTGAATCCGCAACCGATTCTGCCGGCATACGGCCTCATTGCCGAATTCGCAGACGACCGCGCCCTGGTCGATGCCGCAAAGCGTGCGCACGCCGAGGGTTATCGCAACATCGACGCCTACGCGCCGTTTTCGGTCGAGGGGCTGAGCGAAGCGCTCGGCTTCCGCAAGGACCGCGTCGCGCTGATCGCGCTGCTTGGCGGCGTCCTGGGCGGCGCCAGCGTCTATTTCCTGCAGTGGTACACGGCAGTGATCGACTATCCGATCAATTCGGGCGGCCGTCCATTGCACAGTTGGCCGGCGTTCATTCCTGCGACTTTCGAGATGACCGTTCTCGGGGCCGCGCTGGCGGCGTTTTTCGGCATGTTGATTCTCAACGGCTTGCCGAAACTCTACCACCCTATATTCAACGCGCCGGGGTTCGATCTCGCGTCGCGCGACCGTTTTTTTCTTTGTATCGAGTCCCGGGACCCGCGCTTCGAGATGCAAGAAACGCGGCAGTTTCTGGAGCGGCTGGCGCCGTTGAAGGTCGCCGAAATAAGCAATTAGAGACCTGGCGAGTGTAGACGTAGCAAAGCGAAGGACGCCCCGAACGATGGCCACCCGACTAGCCGGCATTTGTGCGCTCGTACTGCTGCTTTCCGGTTGCGAGAAAGCGATGCAGAACATGTACAACCAGCCGAAATACAAGCCGCTGGCGGCGAGTACGCTGTGGCGGGACGGACAATCGGCAAGGCCCGACGAGCCGGGCACCGTTGCCCACAGCGCCGGCGCGATCGC
>JBDTWV010000145.1:0-6374 GCA_040006495.1 Dokdonella sp. | reverse complement strand
GGCGTTGCGATTCCGCATGGACGCAGCGACGCGGTGCACGAAGCTCGCGCCGCGTTCGTGCACCTGGCCAAACCCATCGATTTCGGCGCCAGCGACGGCCAGCCGGTCGACCTCGTCGCCACATTGATCGTGCCTGCCCACTTCACCGACCAACACTTGAAGCTGCTGGCGGAACTGGCCGAAATGTTTTCCAACCCCGACGTTACCTCGGCGCTGCGCGCAGCGCCCGATGCACGCGCGCTGCGCGACGAAGTTGCGCGGGCGAAGCGACTGGGTGCCGTGGTTTGAGCGACCCGGCATGGCCGGGCGCTACGCGCAGCCGCTGTTCCGCTTGCGCTTGCGGCACCCCAGCACGGGCACGGGCATTGACCGTCTTTGGCAGGAGGCCGCAACCTCGACCCGACCCTGTCGATTCGGCGAACTGATGTCAATGGATGTGCGGGGATGGCGCGACGTCTCGCCGCCCTGCTCCGCGTGCCGTAACATCGCACCCGTTCGCACTTTCTTCGAACCGGAGTCCCGAACCCAATGGATCGTCTGACCGCACGCCAATTGTTCGACGCCGTCGGCGAACGCCTGGCGCTGCGCTGGGTCGCCGGCATGCGCGGTGAGAACAATGCGATCGAAACCGGTGGCAACCAGGCCCGGCGGCCGTCGCTGGTCGGCTACCTCAACATCATCTATCCGAACAAGGTGCAGATCATCGGCACCGAGGAACTCGACTATCTCGACAGCCTCGATTCGCGTCAACGCTGGGAAACAGTCGAGAAAATCGTCGCCTACGCGCCGACCGCGCTGCTGATTACCAAGGACCAGGCCATTCCCGCGGACCTGCGCCAGGCGGCGGAGGAGTCGAACACGCCGCTGTGGCACAGCTCCAAGCGCGGCCACGAGCTGCTGACCTATCTGCAGTACCAGCTGGCGCGCAATCTCGCGCGGCAAATCACTCTGCACGGCGTGCTGATGGAAGTGTATTCGATCGGCGTGCTGATCACCGGCGAGAGCGGCACCGGCAAAAGCGAACTCGCGCTGGAATTGTTGACCCGCGGCCATCGCCTGGTCGCTGACGACGCGCCGGAATTCACCCTGATCGCACCGGACGTGATCGACGGCAACTGTCCCGAGATCCTGCGCGACCTGCTCGAGGTTCGCGGCCTGGGTGTGCTCAATGTGCGCGAGATGTTCGGTCAGACGGCGGTGAAGCCGTCCAAATATCTGCGCCTGATCGTTCATCTGAAACCGCAGAAGCTCGATGCTCCCGGCGACGAAATGAAACGATTGACCGGCGATGTCGGCTATCGCGAGGTGCTCGACGTGCAGGTTCCGCAAATCACGATTCCGGTCGCCCCCGGACGCAACATCGCCGTGCTTGCGGAAGCCGCGGTGCGCAGCCACATGTTGAAATCGAAAGGCTTCGATCCCGCACAGACCTTCATCGACCGCCAGGCTCACCAGATGCGCCGCCTGCCGCCATGGTAGACGCCGCCATGCCGCAATCGGACAACACCGGCACCGCCGACAAACCGAACCAGCTGATCATCGTCAGCGGGCTGTCCGGATCCGGCAAGACGGTGGCGCTGCGCACGCTCGAGGACCTCGGCTACTACTGCGTCGACAATCTCCCGGCGGCGCTGATGCCAGCGTTCGTCCAAGCCATTTCGCATGGCCCGGATGCGCTGCAGCACAAGCTCGCGGTCGGTGTCGACGTGCGCAATCGTGCCGAGAACCTCAACCGCCTGCCGGATATTCTTGCCGAGCTGGCCCGCACCAACGTCGGCTACCAGCTGATCTTCCTCGACACCCGCGACGACGTGCTGATCAAGCGCTATTCGGAAACGCGGCGCCGCCACCCGCTATCCGGCGACGGGCTCGCACTCGCCGATGCGATCGCCGAGGAGCGCCGCCTGCTCAAGCCGATGCTCGCACTCGCCGATCGCGTGATCGATACCAGTCATCTCAACGTGCATCAGTTGCGCCGGTTGGTCATCACCGAGATGGGCCTCACTGCCGGTGCGATGACACTGCTGTTCGAATCGTTCGCGTATCGGCGCGGCGTGCCGACCGACGCGGACTTCGTCTTCGATGCGCGCTGCCTGCCCAATCCCCACTGGGATGCGCAATTGCGTCCGCTCTCCGGAAAAGACGCGCCGGTGCGCGAATGGCTCGACACGAAGCCGGACGTCACCCGATTCAACAACGATCTGCGCACGTTTCTGGCAAGCTGGCTACCGCGCTTCGAGACGGACGGACGCAGCTACGTGACGATCTGCATCGGCTGCACCGGCGGGCGTCATCGCTCGGTGTATCTGGCCGAACAGCTCGCCGAACATTTCCGCGAGCGCTATGCGCAAGTGCTGACGTATCACCGTGAGATGGAGTAATGAGAGTCGTGAATCTGGAATGCGCAATGGGAACTCGCGAAAGTGCGCGACACGGATGGCTCGGGTCTTCCCGATTCCCGATTCCCTATGCGCTGTTCTCGGCGCGCGGAGCGCGCCCGTGAGCGTCGGCGTGCTGTTAATGACGCACGAAGCGATGGGCCTCGCGCTCGTCGCGGCCGCGCGTCACGTTCTCGGACGCTTGCCACTGCCGGTGGAGGTGCAGGAAGTCGCACCGAATGCTGACCCCGAACAGATGCTGCGTGCGGCCGTCGCGAGTGCGCGCGAACTCGATCGTGGCGAAGGCGTACTGGTCTTGTCAGATCTCTACGGAGCCACCCCATGCAACATCGCGCAACGCCTACCCGATCTGGGCGTGCGCATGCACTGCGTATCCGGATTGAACCTGCCGATGCTGTTGCGGGTCCTCAATTACCCGGAACAATCGCTCGACGAACTCGCGCAGACCGCAGCTAGCGGGGGGCGTGGCGGCATCGTCGTCGATACGCCGTCGTGAGCGACTCCCCGCGCGCCTGATAGCAACCACATACACAGCCCACCACGACAACAGGACCGACATGCTCGAAAGGGAAATCACGATTACCAACAAACTCGGTCTGCACGCGCGCGCATCGGCCAAGCTCGTGCAGGCGCTGCACGAATTCCAGGCCAGCGCCTACCTCATCTGTCGCGGCAAGGAGGTCAACGCAAAGAGCATCATGGGCGTGATGATGCTCGCCGCGGGGCTGGGCTCTGCAGTCACGTTGCGCACCGATGGGGCCGACGAGGACGCTGCGATGACCGCAATGGCAGATCTGTTCGCCCGCAAATTCGACGAAGGTCAGTAACCGGAACGGGCAACGCGGAACGATTATTCTGCAACACGCTGCACCTCGCCCACGGGCCGAGGAAGCATGTCGAGACGGGTAACCAGCAGAGGGCAGGAGCAGCGTGCGATACGTACTCACCGGCGGCGGCGCATCGCGCGGAATGGCGCTCGGTCGCGCACGCCTTCAGCAACCGAGCCGTTACCTGATCGACGAGCGCCCGCTGGGCGAGGCGGAGGTTGAGGACGAGATCGAGCACCTGCGCAGTGCAATCGCTGCTGCGCGTGACGAGCTGCAGGCCCTGCGCGAAAAATTGCACGGCACGATGGCGCGCGAAGTCGCCGAGTTCATCGATGCCCACAGCTTGATGCTGGCCGATCGCGAACTGACCACCGGCGTCTACGATCTGATCCGAGTCGGCCGCTATCGCGCCAGCGCCGCTCTGAAGATGCAGCGCGATCGTCTGGTTGCGGTATTCGAGGCAATGGATGATCCGTACCTGCGCAGCCGCAAGGAAGACATCGACCACGTACTCGCACGCGTGCAGGCAGGACTCATGCGCGACTCGAGCAGCGAGGAACGCAAACTCGCCTCGCGGGTCGGCGAGATCCTGGTCAGCGATACGGTCGCACCATCGGAGTTGATTCCGCTGGCCGAGCATGGCGTGCTCGGCGTGATCCTGACCTCCGGCAGCATGGTTTCGCACAGCGCGATCCTCGCGCGCTCGCTGCACGTGCCGATGATCGTCGCAGCACACGGGGCGCTCTCGCATATCCAGGATGACGATCTGCTCCTGATCGACGGCGATTCCGGCGCCGTCGTCGTGCATCCGACTGCGCAAGACCTCGCGCGCTATCGCGCCTGGCAGCGCGAAGTCGTGCAGGAAGGCAAGCGCCTCGCCCTGCTTGCCAATGTCGCCACCTGCACTCGCGACGGCGTGCCGATCGCGCTGTTCGCGAACGCCGAGTCAAACGCTGACGTCGCCCAGGCACGCAAACTCGGTGCCGTCGGCATCGGTTTGTACCGCACCGAATTCCTGTTCCTGCAACGCAAGGAGTTGCCCGGCGAGGAGGAACAGTTCCTGATCTATCGCGATCTCGTGCTCGGCATGCAAGGCCTGCCGGTAACGATCCGCACGCTCGATCTGGGCGCCGACAAGGCCGACGCCAGCGGCTTGGTCCTCGACGCCGAAGAAAATCCAGCGCTCGGCGTGCGCGGCATACGCCTTTCGCTGCGCCAGCCGCACCTGCTGACCATCCAGCTGCGCGCCATCGTGCGCGCGTCCGGTTACGGTCCGGTGCGCATCCTCGTGCCGATGGTGACCACCGCCGAGGAGATGATCTCGGTGCGGCGCATGCTCAACGAATGTGCCCGCGATCTGCGCTCGTCTGGCCACGAGATCGCCGACCAATTCGAACTGGGCGCAATGATCGAAGTGCCCGCGGCGGCAATCGCGCTATCCGGGATGATCCGCTCGCTCGATTTCATCGCCATCGGCACCAACGACCTGGTCCAGTACACACTCGCCGTCGATCGCAACAACGACCACCTCGCCAACCTCTACGACCCCTTGCACCCGGCAGTGTTGAAGCTGCTTTCACATACGATTGCAGTCGCGAAGCGCGCCAAAAAACGGGTCAAACTGTGTGGTGAAATGGCAGGCGACAAACGCTATACAGCGCTGCTGATTGCGCTGGGCCTGACCGACTTCAGCATGCACCCCGGCCAGCTGCTCGAAGTGCGCGAGTGCATCAACACGCTGGACCGAGGCGCCTTGCGCGCACAGGCACCGGCGCTGTTGCGCGCACAGACGCGCGAGCATCTCGATCGCATTCTGGAGAAAATGCACGGCTGAGGACGGAGTGAATCTTTCCTCCGCTGGCAAGAGAGTATCGCGCCTGCGTCGCAATGCTGGCCGCAACCGCGAGACCATTTTTCCCGACTATCGGCTATCGGCTCTCCACGCCAAATGGCATGATGCGCGCCCATGAGCACTCCTGCACTCGACGATTTCCTCGATAGCCGTGTTATCGCGGATACACGGCATCACGCAGAATCCTTCGCGCGCCGTGTGCCGTTCCGGCACGTCGTCATCGACAACTTCTTCGTACCCAGAATCTCAGCGGCCTTGCTTGCCGATTTCCCGCCGTTCGAACGCGGCAATGCGCGCAATGAGGCCGGCGAACTCGGCGGCAAGTCGACTGTTGAACGCATCCGCCAACTCGGCGCGCCGTACGCGGCGCTCGACGATCTGATCCAGTCGCGTACATTCCTCGACCTGCTCGGAGGCATCACCGGCATACCGGACCTGCTTTACGATCCGTGCTATTTCGGCGGTGGCACACATGAAAATCGGGAAGGCCAGGAACTCGATTCGCACGTCGACTTCAACCGCCACCCGATCGAGAACTGGCATCGTCGCCTGAACCTGATCGTCTACCTCAACCCGCGTTGGGACGACAGTTGGGGCGGCTCGCTGGAACTGCACTCCGACCCACGTTCGCACGACGACACGATCAGCCTGATCACGCCGCTCTACAACCGCTGTGTGATCTTCGAGACCACCGAATGGAGCTGGCACGGCTTCAATCGCATCACGTTGCCGACGGATCGCATCGACCTGTCACGCAGATCAATCGCGCTGTACTTCTACACACGCGAACGCCCCGCCGAAGAGCTCGCCGACACGCATTCCACGATCTACGTCGACCGCCCGCTACCCGAGCGTTTCCACCCAGGCCTCGTGCTGGGCGACGCCGATATCGAGGAGTTGCGCACGCTGCTCAGGCGCCGCGACCAGCACAACCAGCGCCTGTATCGCGATCTCAGCGCCACCTCGGTCCGCCTGCAGGAGGCACAGACCGCGTTGTTTGCTGGCAAGCTCGGCCAGCTGCGCTATTTCATCCTGCGCACGCGCGAGCAACTGCGTGGAATCCTTGGACGATGATCGCCTGGCGATGCAAGCAGGGGTATGACCCGTCCCGCGCGCGCGTTTGATATCGCGTATCTTTGGCTGGGCATGAAGGGCGCATTCCACGGGTATCAGCATGTGGATACGTGATGAGTGCGACAAACTTGCCGCACGATGGGGAAGCCGTCTGTCAACAAGCCTCGAATTCGCAGCATCAGCCTACGGTGTGCACAATCACGGTGCGGCAATTGTCACGAT
>JBDTWV010000144.1:0-6399 GCA_040006495.1 Dokdonella sp. | reverse complement strand
AGCGAATCGCCGAAGCAGGCCGGCCTGATCTGGGTCGGCACCGATGACGGCAACCTGCAGATGACGCGCGACGGCGGCAAGACCTGGACCAACCTCATTGCCAACATCAAGGGCGTGCCCGCTCAGTCGTGGGTGTCGTGGGTGCAGGCAAGTTCGTTCGATGCGGGCACCGCATTCGTCGCGCTGGACCGGCACACGGTTGGCGACATGGCGCCCTACCTCTACTCAACCCACGATTACGGCAAGTCGTGGACTGCGCTGGTCTCGCCGAAGGATGCCAAGGGGCTGCGCGGCTACGTCCATGTGATCCGGCAGGATGCGGTGAAACCGGGCCTGCTCTACGCCGGCACCGAATTCGGCCTGTGGATATCGATCGACGGCGGGCAGCGTTGGGCGCAGTTCAAGGGCGCCGACTTCCCGGCAGTCGCCGTGCGCGACATCGCGCTGCAAAACCGCGACGATTCGCTGGTGCTCGCAACGCATGGCCGCGGTATCTGGGTGATCGACGACCTGACTCCGCTGCGTGCGCTCGACGCGAAGACGCTTGCGAGCAAGGCGGTGTTCCTGCCGACCAAGCCGATCCAGCAGCGCATCACCGCATACGGCGGCTGGTCCGAGGGTGACGCCAGCTTCAATGGCCCGAATCCCGCCGAGGGCGCCGACATTGCCTATTACCAGGAAGCGCGCCATCTTTTCGGCAAGCTGAAAATCGAGGTACTCGATGCGAAGGGGCAGGTCATCGACACGCTACCGGCCAGCGTGCGACGTGGCATCAACCATGTGCGCTGGTCGATGCGCGCGAAGCCGCCGCGCGTTCCACCCGCCGCACAGGTCGCGGGCAACTCGCTGCAAGGGGCGCGAGTACCGCCGGGCGCCTATACGGTGCGTATGACCAAGGGCAGCGAAACGTTCGAGACCAAGATCGACGTCGGCCTCGACCGCCGCGTTACCTTCAGCGTTGCCGATCGCCAGGCGCAATACGACGCCGCACAACGGATCAGCGCGGTGTTCGGCGAGATGAGCGATCTGATCTACAAGATCAATACGGTGCGTAGCCAAGCGGATGCCGCAGGCGCGAAGCTTCCCGAAGGTGACACGAACCGCAAACAGCTGGCTGATCTGACTGCAAAAGCCGACGACATCCGCAAGAAGATCGTCGCGACCAAAGAAGGCGGTGCGATTACCGGCGAGGAACGCCTGCGCGAACATACCGACCAACTTTACGGCGCGATCATGTCCTACGACGGTCAGCCGACCGACTACCAGCTTGCCCGCATCGACACCTTGAAACGTGAACTCGGCGACGTGCAAAAGCGGTTCACCGACTTCGAAGCGGACGAACTGGCACAGGTCAATGCGAGCCTTGGAGCCAGCAAGCTCGCGCCGATCGTGGTGCCGACTGCCGCGCCGCAGGCCGACGGGGCATCCGGGGGTGCGCCGCATGCGGAGCAGCGCACGCCGTGGGATCGCGATTGAGGACGACCTGACTGATAGACATCGCGGCTACCACCATAGCCGCGATGTCGCGCAGGCAGCGGTTTTCCCGAGTGAAGCGCCGGGACGACTCGCCGCTCCTTCAGCGCGCGTTCGAGTACGCCACGCCACTGTGCGTGCTCGTTATCACAAGGAGTCCACTGATGTCCGACGAAACCGGGAAAACGGTTGCTGACCATCTTGCCGACACGCTGGCGCAGCTCAAGGAGATGCGTCACTACTCCAAGACCAACGTGGAGCGTCTGACCGCGATGTGGATGCTGTTCGATGGTGAACTCGCCAAGCTCAAGGCGACGGCGCAGATCGACGACCTGATGAACCGGCAAGGTCAGTTGCACGACGCGTTTGAAGGTGTGATCGGCGAGCTTGAGGAGACGTTGAAAGGCCTGCAGCCGCCGGCAGAGTGAGCAGCCGGGCGGTTTGCCATATCTGATAATGCAAAAAACCCGCGCGAGGCGGGTTTGATGGTGCCGAAGGTGGGACTCGAACCCACACGCTGTTTAGGCGGCGGATTTTGAGTCCGCTGCGTCTACCAATTCCGCCACTTCGGCTTGCGTTCCCGGGCGCCTGACGCGCGGGCCGCGCAGTATAAGGCAAATGCGTGGATTGTAGGGACGTCGATTGGGACGCTTCTCAGGCACCGATCGTGCGGTCCAGCGCCAGCGCGCAGTCTTTGCGTTCGTACCAGCCGTTTGCAGTCGGATAGAACTTTGCACAGGCGTCCAGCGGGCGACGATAAATGTGCAGTGAGACCGTGATCGCATCGTCGCTCGGATTCAGGATCGTGTGGTATTCGTGCGGCGGGATCAGGCTGCCGGCCGAGCCGGCTCCCGCCACCATGGTGCCGCGCGGTTCGAAGCGGAAGCGGCCGCCCTTCGATTCGATGAGTTCGTAGGGAGTGACTTCGAGGAATCCCTGCCACACGCCTTCCACGCACCACAAGCCAGCGTGGTCATGAATCGGTGTGCCCTGGCCCGGTCCCCAGGTCATCGCGACAACGCTGTAGCCGTGCTGCTGGCTGCGGTACAGCTCGCGTCGCGCGTAGTGGTCCTCGACCGGTTCGAACACGCACTCAGGCAAACGCACCTCGGGATCGCAGATCAGCTTGCACAGCGCGTGACGCAGCGAATCGGTGACGGCGGTGTCGTCGGCCAGCGCAACGGCGCCGTCGACTGCGTCAATGAGCTGGCGTGCGCCGGGAAATTCAAGCGATAGCATGGGCGTCTCGGTCTGTGGGCGCGGCATCTGTCCCGGCGCTTTCGGGGCCGGAGTCGCGAGGCTCCGGCTCGGGCCGGAATGACGAAAGCGGAGAGTCTAACCCGTGCCCAGAAAGCGTGCGATGGCGGCCCCAAACCGCGGGATGTCGACCAGGAACGCGTCGTGGCCCTGTGGACTGTCCAGCGCGACGAAATCAACCTCGGCCCCGGCATTGCGCAGACCCTCGGCGATTTGCTCTTGTTGCGGCAACGGGAACAGGATGTCGGTCCCGACGCCAATCACCAGCGCGCGTTCGACGTCGATGCGCTTCAGCGCCTTCTCCACGTTGCCGTTATCGTGTTCGGCGATGTCGAACCAATCGCTGGCCCGGGACAGATAGAGATAGCTGTTCGGGTCGAAGCTGCGCACGAAGCGACGCGCGTGCGCAGCAAGATACGACTCGACCTGAAATTCGACCGCGAACGGTTCTTCGTCACGTTGCTCGGAATCGAGGCGGATGCGCGCGAAGCGGCCGACCCATTCCATCGCGGAGCGGTAGGTGATCACACCGAGCTTGCGCGCGATCGACATGCCGGTTTCGGGATAGTGCTCGTCATCGTAGCGACCATTGTTCCATTTCGGATCAAGGCGGATGGCTTCGCGTTGCAGCGAGCGAATCGCGATCGCAAATGGCTGCGCCTGCGCGGCAGTCGAGATACTTATGTGCATGCGCGCGCTGCCCGGATGCTGGACCAGATAGGCCAGCGCACTCATGCCACCCATCGAGTTGCCGAGCAGGCAGGCGAGCTTTTCGATGCCGAGGCCGCGGACCAGAGCATGACTCGCGTTGGCAGCGTCCTCAAGAGTGAGTTCCGGGAAATCGAGGCGATACATCTGGCCCGTTGCGGGATTGATGTCGGTCGGGCCCGTCGATCCCTTGCAGCTGCCGAGCGTATTGGCGCAGATCACGAACCAGCGCTCCGTATCGATCGGTTTGCCTAGGCCGACCATGTCTTCCCACCAACCCGGCGTCGGATCGAGCGCATGGCTTGCGACGTGTGCGCTCGGCGAAAGGCCGGTGAGGATCAGCAATGCGTTATCGCGTGCCGCATTGAGTGTGCCCCAGGTTTCGTAGGCGAGGCGCGCGCCGACGAGTACGCCGCCGCGTTTCATCGTGAACGGCGAGGGCAGGTCGAACCAGCAGCGGGCGTCGTGCATGTGTTACGTCTGGCGAATCGGGATGCGCAATGTAGCGGCACATGACGCTTGCGCCAAGTCGCACGACGGGCGCGTCTGCATGAAGTCGAACGACGCTCTCGTCAATCGCGGTCGAAAACGCGAACGCAGAACGTCAGGGCACGATCTGGTCGATGCTCAGCACAATCGGTTCGCTGCGATGCACATCGAGCGGTGCCGACAGCGTTTGCAGGTCGCCGCTCTGCGCCATCGCATTGCCGGATCTGGAGATGCGTGCGCCGACCACGATCTGAGGAAACATCGACAGCTTCATCGTCGGCAGCATGCCCATGCTGTCGTCGAGCTCGACCGTGAGTGGCAACTGCGAGGCCTTCAGGCGCTGGATCGCCAGCGGCATCGGCGGGCCTTTCGTTGCGCGTGCGTACACGAACAGGGTCGCATCCGGATCGAGCTTGTCCTTGAGTTTCGGATCGAGCGCCACGTTGACGGTCAGACGCGGCGCAGCGGCACTACCTTGCTCGGTGGAAGCGCCGGAAGGCGCGATGCTTTCAGGTGATGAAGCTGCACCCATCGCTCCCCCCGCGCCGCCGGCGAGCTTCTGCGCATCGGCAATCTGTTTCTTCACGCTCTGCGCAACCTCGGAGTCGGCAGCCAGCAATGGCAGCAATGTATTCCAGTGCTTGATTGCGGCGTCGTACTGTTCGGCTTGATAGTCGCTGATGCCAAGCAGCCACAGTGCACGCTGGTTGCTCGCGTCGGACTTCAGCGCAGCTTCCAGCAACGTGCGCGCTTCGCCCTGGATACGGTGGTCGGGCTCCTTGAATGCAAGCGCCTGTGCGTATTCGACCGTCATATCAGGATTGTCCGGAGCTTGTTCGTGCGCGTGCTTGAACGCGTCCAGTGATTCGCCGGGCCGACCGGTGGCCTGATACGCGCGACCAAGCAATGCCCAGCCTTCGACGTCTTCGGGATGTTCCTTGAGGCGCGCGACGAGGGCCACGATCGCCTGTTCCATTTCCGGGCCACGGTCACCATGTGCAGCGGCGGTTTGGGCTTTGAGATTCGCCGGATCGAGCGCCTGTGGCGTGCCGACCAGTCGATACAGCAGCAACGCCGATGCCGGCAGCAGCACCGCGACCAACAGCAGCGTGGTGAAGGCGGAGCGCGAGCCGCGGGTCGCCTCGGACGATGCAATGACGGAGGGTTGCGCGATCATGGCGCGCTTCGCCGTGAACTCATCGGCATCGATGATGCCGGCCGCGAGTGCTTCGTCCAGGGCACGCAGGCGACGTGCCGATGTATCCGCTGCAGCCGGCGCCGGTGCACGACGGCGCAGCGGCGCGATGACGAATGCCAGCGCAGCGGCGACCATTGCGGTCGCCAACACCATGAATAAACCCATTACCAGTCGTCCTCGAGATCGCTTTGCGGCCGTGCGGAAGTGCCCGCGTGCGCTGCCTTCGCACGGCGGCGTACATTGATCGCGACCACGGTTCCACCGGCCAACAGGATCAGCAACGGGCCGAACCAGAGCAGCCAGGTTCCATTGCGCAGCGGGGGGTCGTACAACACATAATCACTGTAACGCTGGGTCAGCCAAGTCTTGATTTCGGCGTCGCTCTTGCCGGCCTGCATCTGCTCAAACACGTCACGGCGCAGGTCGGCGGCCAGTGGCGCGCCGGAGTCGGCCAAACTTTCGTTCTGGCAGACCACGCAGCGCAACTGTTTGGTCAGCGCCTGGAAGCGCAATTCCTGGGCGTGATCCTTGAACGGGATCGGATCGACTGCGGCCGCGGCCAGCGAGGACAGGATGACCAAGATCGCGATCAGGATTCCAGCCAAGTGAAGTCTGGCTTGCGACGACGTGGCAAGAGATCGTGTCATTTCGATCCTTTCTTCAGCGCGGCAATGCGCGGCCTCAGCTGCGTCGCGATGATCTCCGGGGTCAGCGGACTTATGTACTTGTAGCGGACCACGCCGTCGGCATCGACGAGAAAGGTCTCTGGCGCTCCGGTCACGCCAAAATCGATCGCGACTCTGCCGGGCAGGTCGGCGACGATGACGTCGTATGGATTGCCGTATTGCGCGATCCAGCGTTTTGCGTCGGCCGGTTCGTCCTTCCAGTCGAAGCCGACCAGTTTGATGCCGATGCGTTTTCCCTCGCTCATCAGCACCGGGTGTTCGTCGCGACAGGCGAAACACCAGCTGGCAAACACGTTGAGCAGGTAGGGCTCTCCGGCAAGATCCTTGCTGCCGAACGTACGCGACGGATCGTCGAGCATCGGTAGCGCAAACGCAGGCGCCGGTTTGTCGATCAACGGCGAGGGTATCTCCCGCATGTCGTGGTACTGGCTCCACCAGATACCGAAACCGAGCAGTGCGGCGACCAGGACGAATCCGGCGAATGGCACAAGACGCGTATTCATACGAGCGTCTGCACCTGGGTCGCGCTGACTCGCGGTGCCGCATCGTCTGGCGAGGGTGTCGCGGGGCCCTCGGCCCTCGACCCCG
>JBDTWV010000143.1:0-6445 GCA_040006495.1 Dokdonella sp. | reverse complement strand
GGATGGTGTTTTGCACGTCCCGAAAAGCATCGCGCCTCCCGGCGCTCCCACATCAAGCCAAGGGTTGGCGCTAAGCCTTGACCGGCGTTTTCTTTACCGCCGCCTTCTTCGCAGCCGCCTTCTTGGCAGGTGTCTTTTTCGCCGCAGCTTTTTTCGCGGGTGCCTTCTTCTTGGCGGGGGCCTTCTTCGCGGCTGCTTTCTTCGGCGCCGCGGTGTCGCTCTTCGCTTTCGTCGCCTTGGCGCCCTTGCCCGGCTTGCCCTTCGCGAAGCGCCCGCCGCGCTTGGGTCGGAACGGTGCTGCAGCGATCAGTTCCGCGCATTCCGCTTCGGTCATCGAGGACGGTTCGCGGTCTTTCGGGATCTTTGCGTTCTTCTCGCCATCGGTGATGTATGGACCGTAGCGGCCATTCAACACCTGGGTGCCGTTGCCGAAGTCCTTGATGATCCGGTTCGCGGCGGCCTCGGCCTTGGCGCGGATCAATTCCAGCGCGCGCGCCAGATCGACCGTGTATGGATCGTCGGTGGGGGTCAGAGATGCATAGATCGCGCCGTGTTTCACAAATGGACCGAAGCGGCCCATGCCGGCACTGATCGACTCGCCGTCGTCGCCGACGCCGAGCGTGCGCGGCAGCTTGAACAGCTCCAGCGCCTCCGGCAGGGTGATCGTGTGCATGCTTTGGCCGGTACGCAGGGACGCGAACTTCGGTTTGTCCTCGTCTTCCTTGGTGCCGATCTGCGCGTACGGCCCGTAGCGACCTAGGCGCACCTGCACCGGTTTGCCGCTGACCGGGTCGGGCCCGAGCTCGCGCGCACCGGTAGCCTCGGAACGGTCGACGGTTTCGTTCTTCTCTTCGACCTGGGCCTTGAACGGCGTCCAGAATTTCTCCAGCAGCGGCACCCACTCTTCTTCACCGCGGCTGACCGCGTCGAGCTCGTCCTCGAGTTTCGCGGTGAAGTCGTAGTCGACGTATTTCGCGAAATGGGTGGACAGGAACTTGGCGACCGCGCGGCCGACGTCGGTCGGCTTGAAGCGGCGCGCATCAAGGATCACGTACTCGCGATTGAGCAGGACCTGGATGATGCTCGCGTAGGTGGATGGACGACCAATTCCGTATTCTTCCAGCGTCTTGACCAGGCTCGCTTCGGAATAGCGCGGCGGCGGCTCGGTGAAATGCTGATCGGCGACAATCTCGCCCAGAGGCACTGCTTCGCCCACTTTCATTGCGGGCAACTTGCGGCCTTCGTCGTCGTCCTCGGCGTTCTTCTGGTCGCGGCCTTCCTCGTAGACCGCGAGGAAACCCGGATCGACCACCGTCGTGCCGCTTGCGCGGAATGCGTTTTTTGCCGGTGCCGTGGCGCCAGCGGATTGGGTAGCGGACTCGCCATGCCATTCGCCCGCGCCGACCAGGTCGACCGACACCGTGTTCAACGTCGCGAACTGCATCTGGCTCGCGACCGCGCGCTTCCAGATCAGCTCGTACAACTTGCGCTGGTCGTCATTGAGGAACACCGCGATGTCCTTCGGCCGATACAGCGCCGAAGTCGGGCGAATCGCCTCATGCGCTTCCTGCGCATTCTTGGATTTGTTCTTGTAGCTATTGGGTTCGGGCGGCAGCGCACGTACACCGAATTCGCGCTGAATCACGTCGCGCAATTCGCTGATCGCGTCGGCGGACAGCGAGACTGCGTCGGTACGCATGTACGTGATCAGCCCGACCACGCCCTCGTCACCGAGCGCGACACCTTCGTACAGCCCTTGCGCAAGCTTCATCGTGCGGCTGGTAGTGAAACCGAGCTTGCGTGCGGCTTCCTGCTGCAACGTCGAGGTCGTGAATGGCGGCGAGGGCCGACGCTTGCGTTCCTTCGACTGCACATCACTGACGACGAGGCGGCCCTGCGCGACCTTCTTCAACGCATCGCGCGCGGCGTGCGCCGCATCGGCATTGGTCAAATCGAATTGTTCAAATTTCTTGCCGTCCAAGCGCAGCAGGCGCGCCTTGAATGCCTGGTCTGGATGCGCACAGTCCGCTTCGATCGTCCAGTACTCGCGTGCCTTGAACGCCTCGATCTCTTCCTCGCGCTCGGCAATCATGCGCAGCGCCGGCGACTGCACGCGGCCGGCGGATAGGCCGCGCTGCACTTTGCGCCAAAGCACCGGCGACAAGTTGAAACCGACCAGATAATCGAGCGCGCGACGCGCCTGCTGTGCATTGACCAGATCCATCGCCAGCGCGCGTGGATGCGCGACCGCGTCCTTGATCGCCTTCGGGGTGATTTCGGAAAACACGACGCGATGCAGCGCGCGGCCTTCGAGCAAGCCGCGTTCCTTCAGGATCTCGGCGATATGCCACGAGATCGCCTCGCCTTCGCGATCCAGGTCGGTCGCCAGATAGAGCGAGGTCGCCTTGGCCGCCGCCTTCGCGATTGCGTCGACATGTTTCTCGTTACGCTCGATCACTTCGTAGTTCATCGCGAAGCCGCGATCGGTCGCGACCGCGCCTTCCTTCGGCACCAGATCGCGCACATGCCCGTATGAGGCAAGCACGGTGAAATCGCTGCCGAGGTATTTGTTGATCGTCTTGGCCTTGGCAGGCGATTCGACGATCAGGAGATTCTTTGCCATGGTCGATCCTTGGGTCGCCCGGGATGCCGGACGGCTGGCGGGGCGCGGATTATCCGCGAACGCGATGAATAACAACGTGACGCAAGCGCCGCGCCTTTTTCAGTGGAAACACGCCGCGCGCCGGGCTGTCAAGCGCGGCACTCTACACGCTAAGTACGCGTCGGCTGCAATGTGGGGGCATGTGACGCAGTGCAATTCATTGTATTTGATTGATATTCTGCGCTTTTTGCGAGCCGTACACGCACATGCGACGGGTATAGCCGCCGCCGCGCGTGGCCACGACTTCGCCTTCGAGTTCGAGCATCAGCAGCATCGACGACAATGCCGCGACCGGCAGTCCGCTGCGTTCGGCGAGTTGGTCGATGCCCAGTGACTCATGTCCGAGCGCCGCGAACAGGTTTGCGTAGTCCGGGTCGCGTGCACGTTCCGGACCCGTGTGGCGCGTCAATGCGTCGCCCGCGGCGGCAACCGATGGCGGCATTTGCAGGCGCTCGCGCAGACACGTGCCGAGACCCTGCGCCAGCGGCGCGAGTTCGCTGATGATCTCTTCGGCGGTCTCGACCAATTTGGCGCCATTGCGAATCAGTTGATGGCAACCGCGCGCCAACGGATTGTGGATCGAACCCGGGATCGCGAATACCTCACGCCCGCTCTCGGCAGCGTTGCGGGCGGTGATCAGCGAGCCGGAGCGCACGCCGGCCTCGACCACCAGGGTGCCGAGACTCAAGGCCGCGATGATCCGGTTGCGCCGTGGAAAATGACTCGGATGGCCTGGCGTGCCGGGTGGAAATTCGCTGACCAGCGCGCCTTGGCGCAAAATTCGCGCAGCCAGATCGTGGTGCTTCGGCGGATACACCCGATCCGGCCCGGTCCCAAGCACCGCCAGCGTGATGCCGCCCGCTTCCAGCGCGGCGGCATGCGCGGCGCCATCGATGCCTTCGGCGAGGCCACTGGTGATCGCAAATCCCGCCCCAGCCAGTGCTCGCGCGAAACCTGCGGCGGTGGCGAGACCGCCGTGACCTGCATTGCGGCTGCCGACGATGGCGATTTGCGGCAACCACAGCGCGGTTGGATCGCCGGCCACGAATAGTGCGGCAGGTGGCGCGGGTGCCTCGCTGAGCATGGACGGGAAATCGGCCTCGTCAAATGTCAGCAGCGTGTGATCGGCAGCGCCAAGCCAGGCCAGATCGGCATTCAGAAGATCGGCGTCCGGCGCGCGCAGCCAGTCGCGGCAGGCGGCGTCGATGCGCACGTGCGCGCCAGTGCGCGCAGCGGCTAGCGCGGCGTCGATGCCGGCGTGCGCGCCGACCAGCGCGCGCAGCGTCGCCGGCCCCAGTCCAGGCGCGCGCAGCAGGGTCAGCCACGCCAGCAACGACGCGCGGTTCGATTCGATATCCATTCGCGAAGTCTAGCCGGGCGCACAAAAGAACACGGCGCGATGTTGCCATCGCGCCGTGTAGGAAAAAGCTGATTGTGGGCCGCCAGCTAGCGGCTGACCACCTTACGGCGTCTTGTTCGGATCATGCAGGAAGTCGCCCGCATGCACTGGTTTCACCGCATCCATGACCAGGCCGTAGCTCACCCGCTTGAAGGTGCGGAAGATCATCACGTGGCCAATGAATTCCGGCGGCAGGGTGACGCTGGCATCGCCCGGATGAAAAAACTTCTTCATGCTGCCTTCGGTGTAGTCGGTGCGATCGAGCGCTTCCTCACCCGGGTGGTAGATGCTGAACGTGGTGCCATTGTCGACACCATCGTCAGCGCCGCGCGACAACGCGACCACCTGCAGCGGACCGACCGCATTGAGTGCATCCGAGAACGCGATCACGCGCATGTTGTCGGGCGTCTGCTTCGGCGAGTGCGGCACGTATTCGGCGTCGTAGGGCTGCTCGTCGATCGGCAGCACGTAATCGCCCGGGCGCACTTCGAAATCGGAATAGGTGACGAGTGCCGAGGACACGTCAGCACTGCGGGTCACCTCAACAGTGCCGAAATTCAACATTTCATAGCCAAGGAAGCGCACATTGCCCTGCAGCGTGAATTCGTTCGGGCCGTGCCGCCACATCATCGCCGGGCGTCCGTCGCGAGCATCCGGGGTCTGGCGGTAGACCTCGCGTGGTGCGTGGTCATCGGTCGGCGGCATGTCGTAGTAGCGGCCTTGCGGGCGCACCAGAGCGAACTTCTGGCCCGGCTGCGCGTTGAGACCGCGGATATAGACGAGCTGGCCGGTAGTCGCGCGCAGCTGGTTTTCCTCGATCGCCACGACATGCGGCGCGTGTTTGTAGGTGTCCTCGTCGATGATTCGCGTGCTTTTCAACCACTGCTTCAACGCGGACAGCGGAATCGGTGGGATCGCATCGCCCAGCGAGGTTTCACGCGCATGCGGGCCAATCGAGCCAGGTCCCTGGCCGACGTGGCCATTGCTCAGCACGAGCTCATCACCCGGATAGATAAGGTGTGGGTTCCTGACCTGCGGATTGTCCTGCCAGATCTCGGGCCATAGCCACGGTTGCTTGAGGAAACGCGCGGAGATACTCCACAGCGTATCGCCCTTCTTGACGATGTAGCGATCCGGATGGTGGTCGGCCCACTGCACGGAGGCAGCGAACACCGTGAGGGTGAACAGCAGTCCGGCTGAAACCGAAAGTAGTTTTTTAAGCATGGCGGCCAATCCCCTCATCCCCAAGCACTTTCCGAAGTGTAATGCAAAAGTTAAACGCTGAAAAACGAACTGCGTCGCAAGCTGCAAAAATAGCCGTCCATTCATCCGCTGGTGGCGCTTGTAGCACGAACCGGCGCGGCGCGGTATCGGTGTTGGTCGGTGGCTCGTATTGCGAATTGTGACGTTGTTCTCACTTTCTTGACATACGCGGCGCGCCGCACGTACGTTGCCATGCGTTTGGGAGGGAGCGGACTAGGCGTCTCAGCAGGGCAGACAGACTGGCACATTAAATGCTTGCGGACTGACCCGAACGCTGTAATACGCTCAATCCAAGCCACGATGCCGGGCAGCATGCCCGGCTCACAGCACGTCACGGTCAGGGGTCAATATATGAATGCTCGCGAATTTGCACGCCACTTTGGGCGGAAATGGACTTTTCTCGGACTGGCGGCGCTGAGCGTCACTGCCTTGGGCGTGCACGTCGCCTCCGCTGAGACTTTCGTCACGACGCCGACACGAACGATTGGTCCGCACGTGTTCGGTCAGGCAAGCCCATCACCCGTCGGCGGTTGGACCGCCGCCGACGATCGCGTCGTCGGAGCCTCGATTGGTGGCCAAAACGGCTGGATTTCTCAAGCGGCGCACCTCGACGACGAGATCGTAGCTGCCGCAGGCCATAACGGCGGCCAAGCCTGGCGTCTTTCGAACTGGTACCACAATGGCGTGGTCAACCACGTCATCTCACCCGCGTTCGCGCCGGTTGGCGAAGCCGGTTCGCTTAACGCGAGCAGCCAGTCGCCACAAAGCAATCATGTGACGTACCAGTTCTGGTTCCGCAGCGCGAGCACGTCCGCCGAACCCGGGACCTCGGTGTCGACGACGATCAGCGACGCGCCGGGCCGACGCATGACCTACCTCGGCATCTTCGACGCGCTTCCCGGGGATGTTGATTCGGGGTGCCCGGACACCGCGACCGGATGCTTCCATGTCGATGTGGTCGATGTCGTCGCCGACACCGATCCGAACGATCCTGGCAATCCGCTGTTTGCGGACCACTATTCCAATCCGCTGGTTCGCGGCGCCTGGTACCGCGCTGTCGTCGACGCGACGTTCGTCGACGGCCCCGGCAATGACCAGGTCCATACCCAGATCTTCGATGC